>CAKZQX010000729.1 GCA_937141995.1 uncultured Chloroflexaceae bacterium
GCAGGCCATCGGGGGTACATGGGGCTGCGCCACCAGCAACGTCGGGAAGTGGGTGCCGCCGGTTGCCTGCCCGATTCCCTACCCGGGGTTTCCGGCAATTCTGGCGGCGATTGCCGAACGGAGCGATGTCCTGGCGCGCTATGTCCACAAATATTTTTACGACATGGTTGAACATACCCGGCAGGTATTCAGCCTCGTCCGGCCCGGCGGGACAGTTCACTATGTTGTGGGGAACTCCCGATTTTACGATGTGCTGCTCCCGGTTGAGGAACTTTTCGCGGCGCTGTTTCAGGCCGCCGGTTTTGTCGAGGTCACGATCAGGCCGATCCGAAAGCGCACCTCGAAGAAAGAGTTGTATGAGTTTGTGGTGGCGGGAAAAAAGGCATGAAAACAGGGCAGCCATTACGACTGCCCCAAACCTTTTCATCTCAACCGTTAAACTTTTCGTTCTCTGCTACTGATCACGATCCGGGAAGCCCTCAACCGGCGGATTGCCCTCGGCCTTGCCGCCCTCGACAAACATCCCGGTGCTGACGGTACCCGTCGTCCCGGCATTGCCGCGCGACTCGGGATAACCCGGTGTCAGTGGAGGTGGTTCAAACACATAGCGTCGCCAGGCAATTGCCCCCCGGTCTACATCGCTGCGTCCGGCAAGCGGAGCCTGCTCACGCCCGATAGCCAGCGGATCGTGCTGCTGCAACACGGCATGGACTTGATCATCATTCGCCGTACGCAGTGTCACCGAGAGCGACCAGAACGACTCGGGCAGCGTTTGCGCCTCGACCTGGGGACGCTCGGCATCATGCAGCGAGTGCGAGGCGATCTTCAGGGAAGGATGGGGCACACCGGCCGCTTCCAGTTCGTACATTGCGTTCTGCGCATCCCGTAGCGTTTTATATAGTCCAACCAGCATCTCTGGGGAATTGGTCATTTCGCACCTCGTCGCTTTCAACCGCAGCAAGCGGAGTTGTTGCTTCAGCGTACCGTTTCTGCAATGTATTGTGGCAAGAATCGTGCCAGGCGCGCGTATCAAAACGTGGGGAAATGACATAAAAGTTCATCAACCGCGATTACGGTAGCGCAAAGACGGCCCGTTCACCAGTATCAGCGTCAACATAGATCCAGAAGAGCTCGCCGGCATCCTCCGGTAACTCGTACACAAACGTTCCGCTGACCGTCTGGCCGGGGTCCACAATTTCGCCGGCCCCGAAGAAGTTTTCATCACCCGCCGCTTCCCAGTAATATTCGTACGAATTCCCCAAAGCATCCTGCAGCCAGGTATCGTACGGACCAATCCAGGCAAAGTTTATATCGGAGGTATTTTCAAAAGATGCCGCGATAACCCAGTACTGGTTTCCGGCAAATGGTGCCATCAAACCCGCGACTTCGGATGTTGCGTAGGCATCGGTAACGGTGACGCGGAGATCCGCGACAGTCGCCGTATCTCCCAGGCTGAGGGCCGTCGCCGGGTCAACCGGGAAGGGCGTGGCGCTTTCATCAATCCCTGCTGCCAATCCGGTGTTAATCTCCGAAAAGACCTCACTTACCCGACCTCCCAATACTGTCAGGAACCCGACTACGACAATGGCGATAATGACACACAGCAAGGCTGATCCGCCAACGGCGGCAAGTACAATCCAGACCCAGGTTGGTATCCCGGAGCGCTTCTCCGGCGGAGGCGGTTGGTAATTCGGCGGCAGTTGGTAGGGTTGGCCCGGCTGTTCGGGTGGGGTAGGACTGGTCATGCATTCGCTCCTTTGCACTTCTCTTCTGAATAGTCCAATCGTCCAAATGTCGGCAAACTCCACAAACTGATCAGGTTGGCCGGTCGGTAGCATCAAAACCGGCGATAACCTCGATCAGGCCAACGATATTGCGGTTAAACTCCGGTAGATCATCCGCCGGAATCCAGTACTCCTGATGAACCCGGCTGCCAACCGTTTGCACCTCATAGCGACGCAGAAAATCCGCCCGAACTGCGAAGCGGGTGACATAGCCTGCCCCGGAGCTTTTGACATTCCAGTCCCGCGTAATCCGGGTTGCGTACTCCTCATTCAAAACCGGGTAGAAGATGGGCTGACCGGGCAGGCGCGGCGGGAACTCACGATAGCCACTTACCTGGATCAGATGCAGTTCCTCCGGGCCAACCGGCCGGTAGAGCGTCACCGTTTCTGCACTCATGCGCCCTCCGTAAAAGGCCAGTCCGGCAGTGCCTCGCGCCGCCGCAGCCACTCGGCGGGAATGCCGGCTGTACCCGTGTACGCCGCCACGATGCCGCCAACGATGGCGCAGTTGGTGTCGATATCACCCAACCCGCTCACGGTTAGCCAGAGTGCGGCGGCATAGTCGTCGAGATGCTGTGCCGCGCACCAGAGCGTAAACGCGACCGTGTCCTGGGCAGTAATGCCGCTGCCATTCCCCAGCACCGGGATGGCCGACCAGACCGGCGTGTCCGGCTCCAGGTTACGCGCCCGCTGCACTCTGGTGGCAACCTCGCTGGCGGGCAGCAACGCCTGCCGGTCAGGGGGCGTGGTACCGCGCAGTCGGGCCGCGTGTGCTGCGGCCACCGCCACCGCAATGGCCCCGGCCACTCCTTCAGGGTGCGCGTGGGTCACTTCCGCCGAGCGGCGCGCATGCGTGACAACTGCATCCAGGTCATCGGCGAGGAATGCGCCCAGCGGAGCTACCCGCATCGCCGCGCCATTGCCAAACGATCCCTGCCCACTGAACAGGCCGCAAGCCGCCGTACGCCAGGCAGCGCCATGCTGGATCTGGGGCAGCAGGCGGTGCATGGCCGGACCATACCCGCGCCCCGGCTGTTGCGCATAGCGCGCGGCGAAGCTACGGGCCAGGCGTTCCTGGTCGATCCCGCCACACTGCCGCAGGATCGACACGATCGAGAGCGCCATCTGGGTATCATCGGTGTAGTGCCAGGGTAGATCGGGCATCCGGCGGTCGGCGACAACCTGATCGATATTCCCAGACGAAACCGTAAAGAAAAACCGTTCGCCAAACCCATCACCAACCGCCAATCCTTCGAGGGAGTCACGGGCGCGGGCAAGCCGGGCGCGGGAGTCAAGTGTCATTGCTTCCTTCCTTCCTATCGCCATTGGCGCAGCGGCAGGCCAGTGGTTGCCAGGCACATGCACAATACCCAGTGCGCTCTGCACTATAGCGTATGCGTATGTTGCCTGTCAATCGGATAAGCGACACCGTACCCACCCGCGTAGCATCTTCTATATCTCATCTGATCCGACCAGAGACCTAGGACTTTCCCTGATCGGGCACTTCTCCCGACTGACGCGCAGTTTTTCATTATTATGCTACACTAACTTCAGAAATTGTATCCTGAATATCATAGGTACGACGTACGCGGTGCGGACTGTTCCCGTCCGCATGCCAGATCCAAAGGCCGGTTGCGCCTGCTGCCGGAGGCGAATGTTCCTTCCAGGTTCATAGCGGCGTAACGCGTGTCATAGCCGGGAAAAGGCGCTTTGCATAACAGCCGTGCGTGTTGCGAGGAGGCATGGGCAACACTGCGGCATATTGCGCACCCAATTTGCTACATCTTGTACGTTCTTCCGTAGAGAGAGTTATTGTCCTGACGGTTACATTGCACCTTTTCATTGTCACCCCAACCGTGCGGCCATCGCCTGAGGAGATTCAGACAGACAGAGGTGGGACGCTATGAACCTGACGGGTCGCACATTAGGAAAGTATCGACTGCTCGAGAGCCTGGGTCAGGGCGGCATGGCCCAGGTATACAAAGCAGAACAGCCTACAATCGAACGCCTGGTCGCCATCAAAGTGTTACACAGCCATCTGGCCGAGTCGGACGATTTTGTCGCCCGCTTCAAGCGCGAGGCGCGCGGGTTGGGCCAGTTGCAGCACCCGCATATCGTGCAGGTCATCGACTTTGATATTGAGGACAAGATCTACTACATGGTCGTGGATTATATTCCCGGCCAGACGCTTCAGGCATACCTCGACGAAAAAAAGGCGTTACCCTACGGCGAAGCGCTAGCGATTGCGGCGCAATTGGCCGATGCCCTGGCGTATGCGCATAGCAAGGATACGATTCACCGCGATATCAAGCCGAGCAATGTACTCTTCAAGGATGCCGCCAACACCCAGGCCGTCTTAACCGACTTTGGCATTAGCCGGTTAATGAACGATGCGACTCTGACCGTGACCGGCGCAATCGTCGGCACCCCGGCTTACATGAGCCCGGAGGCGGGGCTGGGGCAACGGGTCGATCAGCGCGCGGACATCTTTAGTCTGGGCACCATTCTGTATGAAATGGTGACGGGCCGCACACCGCACACGGGCGATACGCCGATGTCGGTGATCCTGAAGCAATTGAATGAGCCGCTCCCTTCGCCCCGCGCGATGAAACCGGACATGCCGGAAGATCTGGTTCAGCTTATCGAGAAGGCGCTGGCAAAAGATCCCGCCGATCGGTTTCAGACCGCGGCAGAGTTCCTGGCGGCGATTCAGGCAGTCCGCGCAACTATCGCCGATGGTCAACCGGCCGTCGCACCGCTGCGCACGCTGGCACTGCCGGAGGAAACGCCGACTATGGCACCGGGGATGCCCCCCATACCCGTGCCCACACAGCCCACACAGCCCACACCACCCCCACAACCGGCAGCGGATCAGGCGACATCCGCACCAACCCCGGCACCGGCCGCACCCGCGCAGCCGAATCACGCCTTCCGCGCGATTGCGGGGGTGCTGGTGATTGCGCTGGCTGCATTGGGGATCTGGTGGGGCTTTGGTCGCAATGATCAGGGTGCGGTCGCGCTCGGCCCGACAACCACCGCCACCATCACCGTTACCGCCCCGGTTGACCCGAGCGCTACACCAACAGAGGAGCCAACCGCTACCACTGTTGCGCCGGCCGCCACCGCCACGCCGGACACGCTGGTCATTGAACCAACGACCATTGCGGAGCCAGTGAGTGTGCCGGCACCGCTGGGGATGCTGCGCTTTGCCGACAGCGAAACCACCCGCGCCGGCAATTTCATCCTGCACCTGGACCGGGTGCCGCAGCCGCCGGCCGGTACCCGGTATGCGCTGTGGCTCCAGGCGCAGGATGGCAGCATGCGCAACCTGGGGGCGCTACCGCTAACCAATGGCACGATCTTTTTTACGGACAGCATTGACGAGAATCTGGTCGCAACGGTTGACCAGGTGCTGGTTACGATTGAACCGGCGGAGGAAGCGGCCGCTCGACCGGCACCGGCCGGCCCGGTGGCCTTCACCGGGCAACTGCCGTCCGACTATACCGCCGAACTGCGCCAGATCCTGGTTGTCGGGGATGATGGTCCGGGCATGCTGATTGGCGCACAGGAGCAGGCCGCCGTTGCCGGGCAGCATGCGCAGTTTAGTCTGGATGCGCTGGTGGCGGATAATCTGACCGAAGCGAAACATCATGCCGAGCATGTCGTTAACATACTCGATGGCGAGAGTGGGGAGTTCTTCGGTGATGTCAATCTGGATGGGCAGACGCAGAATCCGGGTGACGGCGTGGGCGTGCGCGGCTACTTAGAGGAGAGCCGCCGGCGATTGGAGGCGGCGCAGACTGCGGCCTTTGCCGCCGAAGATCAACATCTGGAGCGGGCCCAGGTTGCCATTGACGGTAGTCTGGCCGGTGTTGAAGCCGCCATGACCAGCGCGCGCAAAATCGCCGCCTCCGACACCGTGGCAGAGGCACAGCCCTTTGGTGACGATATGAATGCGCAAATAAACGCACTGGTGGGCGATCCGGCCGCACCCGACACCATCACCGCAGCCTATGCGCAGGTGCTGGCGCTGGCTGCTATCCCACTGCTGGCTGAGCAGGCCACGTTGCCCGCCCCGGATGCCCTGGCAGACCCCGATGCGGGGCGGGTGGGGTTCTTCCGGGTAATGCGCAATGCCACAACGAGTGGCAACGACTTTCTGTTGCAGATGGCACCGGCTACGCCACCGCCGGCCGATGCTCACTTTGATGCCTGGCTGGTGCATAATGATCGGAATGACCCGCTCTTCCTGGGAGAACTTACCAGCACCAGCGGATATGCATTCTTGCAGGGCAGCCAGGAGGCGGATCTGTTGCAAGAGTATGATCGCCTGATCATCAGCCGGGAGACCACCCCGGCCAATCTGCGACCCTCTGATGAGATTTTCTTCGAGGGTGATTTCCAGTTTAATACCGAACGGGAAGTAGCCCGACTGCTGGCCCCGGAAACGCCGTCCGGCAAGGGGACGCTCTTCGGGGCGGAAGAACAGACGCGCGTGGCGATGCAGCACAAGCAGTTTGCGCAGGATGCGCTGGCGGCGGGTGATCTGGAGGAGGCCCAGCGCCACACCGAGCATGCGATCAACATCCTCGATGGGGAGGAGGGCATCCACTTTGGTGACCTCAATCTGGATGGACAGGCGCAGAATCCGGGTGACGGTGTGGGCGTGCGCGGCTATCTGCAAACGACGATTGCCGTGATAGAACAGATGGACGCGCGGACGGAACTGAGCGGCAACCAGCACTTCTATGCCCGCCAGATCATTGCGACCAGCGAGAGTCGCCTGGCGACAATTGAGGCCGCCATTGAGCAAGTGCTGAAGGTCTTTGCATCGGATAACATCGAAGAGGCCGGACCGTTCCTCGCAGAGTTCGACCGGTTGCTGACCACCCTGCTGGAGGGCGTAGACACTGATGAGAATGGCATTGTTGATCCGCTGGCGGGTGAGGGCGGTATCCTGACGCTGGAAGACATGGCGCTGGCACTCAACGAAGTAGCAATCGTCCCGACGAACAGCGCACCGCAAGGAGCGGGACTGACCCGCACCCAGCCAACCCGCTAGATCAAACGATCTGCTCAATCGTCCCGGTTATGCCTGGCGCACTGCATGTGCGCCAGGCATTTTGTGATCTGCAGCGCACACATACCTGGCACGCTTTGTGTGACAAAATAGCGATGTCGTCGCACACGACATCAAGGTATCTTTACGCGTTACGCGGTCTCTTCCCTGGAAGGGGATATCGCCTTCGACAGGGCGGAAGAAACCATCTTTTTTTTACAAGGAATTTACATAAAGTGGGAATTCCTTGCATTAGGTTTGCGGTTCATGGAAATACTCAGGCGGATGTGAAAAATTTGCAATCCTGGACAGTCCGATCTAGGGATTTTCCTCCTTGCCCGCCAGACAGAAACTATCTACGATACAATAGATACATCCAGACAGACCATTCATCTACTGCGTACTGCTCCGTGGCTGCACTACATCCACGGGCAGATAATAGATATGTGAGGAGTCGCTATGAGTATTTCCCTGTTTCGGGCCATTGCAGGGCAGTATCAGAACCTGCGCACTGTGAACACCGTGACCATGATGAATGTTATCAGCCACGAAATCGAAGACCAGGTGATTAACCAGCAGATGCCGGTTGATTTTTATGCGGGCTTCCAGCGTTTCTCAAACTTCCCGCAACAACTGCGCCGCTACAGCCGCCTGGGAGCGGCCTGTCGGCGGGTGTATGTCTTTGGCGTCCCCGATGTGCGTCCGCCGGTCATCCCCGGCATCGAGTTTATCGAACTTGATCCTACTTCGGCGCTGGCGCGGGAGTGGTTTGTCCTGGTCGATACCCCTGATTTCTGGACGATCCTGGCGGCGCAGGAGATGGGTGGGCGCGACCAGAGCATGGGCGGGCGGCGGTTTGACGGGGTCTGGTCCTACGACACAACCGTGGTCGAACGCGCCTCGCTGCTGATCTCGCAGGAACTGGCGGATTTCTACGAGCCGGTAGCAACACGCCACTATGACCGGCAGAGCGCGGCAATTGCCACGATTAGCGGCAACCTGATCAAAAGCCTGGAGCGGAGCCAGGTGGTCAATCGCCGCCGCTGGGTGCAGTTGTGTACGCTGCACACCTTTGCCGAGGCCATCCTCAAGGGGTACACAACGCCTACCCTCCTGGTGAATCACTGTCCCGGCCATCTCTTTGAAGATATTATGCAGACTCTGCGCACGGTTTTTGGAGCTGCCGCCGTCAGTATTGCCCTGCACGACCGGAATGGGGGCTACGCGACGGTGGCAGTTGAGGGCGACGGCGCCGGCGGCCA
>CAKZQX010000730.1 GCA_937141995.1 uncultured Chloroflexaceae bacterium
CGGTTCAGTTGGATCCAGAGCTGCCGCCATCCTTCCTCCGGCGTATTGTTGCGATCATCGTTGGTGCCCAGTTCTCCATCTTCACCCGTACAGTCTGGTTCCGGGTTGTCCAGAGTATCACATGCCTGCCGCTGGGTGAATGATCCGGCAAAGCGCATCCGGCTGCCTTTGATATTCAAGGCCCAATCGGCCAGATACTGCCACTGCTCGGCATTCACCCCACTGGTCGCATAGATCTGGGGCAATGGACGCGCAGCCGGACTACCCCAGGAGACATACCAGATATCCTCCAGCGTCCAGTCGGTACCAAAGATCGCCTGGTTTGGATCGGGCAGGGGACGACGGGCATAGGGACACCCTTCACAGGCACCAACATTGTAAAAGGCATAGTTACTAACACTCTCGTAGCCGTCCACCCAGGCGATCGTCGCATCCGATTGGCAATCGAAACGGTTCGTGCTTGCCCCTGAGCCCGACTCGCAACCGGCACTCCCACTACGCCGAGAGTTACGAGGCACAGGAGGATCAGCGGCAATCGTGTGCGGAAACGTACGTGCGATGTGAACATAGTCGCTCCTTCGTTGTGCATAAAACCGTAACGCCGATAGCTCAGATCGGGCTGATGATACTATCGCGGGGAATTACGATCAATGGTACAAAGGTATGGGCTATGGGTGGTTTGCGACCATAAGAAGACATGGCTTCGCGCTAAATTATTTACATATACATGGTGCCGATCTGATTGCCATAATCAAAAAAGTCCGGTGCTGTAGTCGGTATGCAAATGAATGTTGAGGTATTGTCCAAACGTACTTGACAGTTTGCATTCGGTAGTACTGCCTTCAGGCAGTTCCAGCCCGGCACAACCGCCTGAAGGCGGCACTACGCAGTGTCACCCGCTCATCGCCAATTTTGAACAATGCCTGAACACTGCCGTCCGACATAAAGGAGTAGATGGGAGGAGGGTTCTCGCACGCCCGATCCGGAATAATTGCTAAACCTTCATTAGCACCGGAGCGGGAGGGAGTTCAGAGACGGACAGAACTTTTCTGGCGCAGGCGACTCTGCCGTGTACCGGGTGAAACGCCTGGTTTGATTACGCACCGCGTAACTTGTGTCATTGACAGCAACAGCCGGATGGTTCAGAATAGTGTGTCGTGTCGGCGCGAGTTGTGTTAACGCTTTTCTATCCAGATGCTAATCCTTATCTAATGTGGAACGGCTACGGTAGGCGCGTTGGTATCAAGGGGTAGTGCTATACTGGTCCGTTGCATAGACACTGTTATGGAGGAATAGACTGCTATGATTGAAGCACAGGGTTTGTCCAAACATTATGGCACCCGTATTGCGGTACAAAATGTGAGCTTTCAGGCGGAGCAGGGCGAGGTGCTCGGCTTCCTCGGCCCCAACGGCGCGGGTAAGACCACGACCATGCGTATTCTGACGGGCTACCTGCCGCCCAGTGACGGCAGCGCCAGTATCGCCGGTCACGATGTGCTGCGTGAGTCGCGGGCGGCGCGGCGTAACCTCGGCTATCTGCCGGAGAATGTGCCGCTCTATCCGGAGATGACCATTGCGGGCTATCTGGATTACATGGCCCGGCTGCGGCAGGTTCCGCAGCGGCGTGATGCGCTCCAGCGGGCGATGGAGCTGGTGCATATCACCGAGCGTGCCGATGACCGGATCGGCAAGCTCTCCAAGGGGTATCGCCAGCGGGTGGGGTTGGCCCAGGCGCTGCTGCATGATCCGCCCGTGCTGATCCTGGATGAGCCGACAGTGGGGCTGGACCCCCGCCAGATTATTGAGGTGCGCGAGTTGATCCGCAAGCTGGGCAGCGAACGCACGGTGATCCTTAGCACGCACATTCTCCCGGAGGTCAGCCAGCTCTGCAACCGGGTGATTATTCTGAGTAATGGACGCATCGCCGCGATTGATACGCCGCAGAGTCTGACGACCCGGTTGCAAGGCATGGAGCGTGTTCGACTTCAGGTCGGCAAGCCGGTTCCGGGCATTGCCGAACAGATCGGCCTGGTTGCGGGCGTTCAGACCGTTGAGGAAGGGGCCAATGGCGTCTTCGAGATCCAGTCAACCCGCGACCAGGATGTGCGCCCGCTCCTGGCGGATCTCGTAGTCAAACAGGGGTGGGGCTTGCTGGAGTTGCGCGCAATGAGTATGAGCATGGAGGAGATCTTCCTGGAGTTGACCACCCATGATATCGCAGCAACGGCGGCTCCGACAACTCCAGCAGCCGAACCAATCCCGCCGGATGTAGCCCCGGCTGAAGATGAAAATGAAGTGGTGACGAAGGATGCGTAATGCGTAATGCGTGATGCGTGATGCGTGATGCGTGATCGTAGATAGAGAACAACGAGCCAGGAAATACAGAACAGGTCACTTTGTTCTCTGTTCTTTGTTCTCTATTCTTTGTTCTTTGTTCTCTGTTCTCTGTTCTCTGTTCTCTGTTCTCTGTTCTTTGTTCTCTCACGTTCTTTCGTTTGATGAGAAGGAGGATTTCGGTGCATGCTGCACTAACAATTGCACGGCGTGAACTGGATGCCTATTTCGTCTCGCCGATTGCCTACCTGGTGACGGCCGCATTTCTGGTCATCAGCGGCTTCTTTTTCTCGATTTTCTTGATCTCTGCGCAGCAGCAGCCCAACAATGACATTACCCAGGTGATGCAGGGGCTGTTCAACAATATCAATGTAATTCTGCTGTTTATTGCGCCGCTGCTCACCATGCGCCTGCTGGCTGATGAGCAGCGTTCCGGGACGATTGAGGTGCTGCTGACGTCGCCTGTGCGTGACTGGGAGGTTGTTCTGGGCAAGTTTCTGGCGGCGCTGGCGCTATTTCTGGTGATGCTGCTCCTGACCCTGCTCTACCCGCTGTTTATCTGGCGGATGGGCGGCAATCCCGACTGGGGGCCGATCTTTGGGGGCTACCTGGGGCTGACTCTGCTGGCCGCCGCCACGCTGTCAATCGGCACGCTGGCCTCGGCGCTGACGGAAAACCAGATCGTCGCGGCCGTGATTGCCTTTGCCATTCTGCTGGTGCTCTGGCTAATCGGTGCCGCCGGTACGGTCTGGACCGGCGCGGCCGAAGTGTTCCGCGCCCTGTCGATCCTGGAGCGCTCCGACAATTTTGCGCGCGGCGTGATCAATCTTGAGGATATTGTCTACTATCTCAGCCTGATCATCGGCACGCTTTTTATCACCACCCGCATCCTGGAAACACGGAGGTATAGCTAATGCAATCCGGCCGTAATATTTTGAACCAGGCGGGCCAGGTAGTGGGTAAACGTCAGGTGCGTTTTGGCACCAATGCAATCATCATGACGGTGGCCTTTATCGCCATCCTGGTTCTGATCAATATTCTGGTGGCCCGTACTACTGTCCGCTGGGATCTAACCGCCACCGGGGAGTTCTCGCTCTCGCCCGAGACGATTGCGATTCTTGAAGACCTTGAGCAGCCGGTGGAAATCATTGGCTTTTTCAATCAGGCCCAGCAGCAGGCAGCTCAGGACGAATTGCGCAGCCGGCTGGAGTCGTATGCCGCTCGCACCGACCTGATCAGTTTTGAGTTTGTAGACCCGGATGTCAATCCGACCCTGGCGCAGTCCTACAATGTTGCCGAGTATGGCACAGTTGTGGTTGAGAGTCAGGGGCGGCAGCAGCAGACCGTGACGACTGATGAGCAGGCGCTGACGCGGGCGATCCTGCGCGTCACGCAGGAAACACCGCCGACGGTCTACTTCCTGACCGGGCATGATGAGCGCTCGCCCGATAATCTCAACGAGCGCACCGGCTATGGTACGCTGGGGCGCATCCTGGAAGAAGACGGTTTTGTGGTGGAGACGCTGAACCTGGTTGTTTCCGATACCATCCCGCTGGAGAGCAGCGTGCTGGTGGTGGCCGACCCGCAACTTGAATTGCCGGAGCGGGAGCAGGAGATTATCGCCGGGTATATCGATCAGGGCGGGAGTCTGCTGCTGCTGGGCAACCCGTTTACGCCGGCCATGCTGCCCGAGGTGCTTGAGCAGGTCGGGTTGGCCTGGAATGATGATCTGCTGGCCGATCAGCAGTTATTCTTTCAGCAACCGCTGATCCCAATCGTAAACAACTATCCCTTTAGCCCGATTACCAGCGGCCTGACCGATCCGGCACTCTTCCCGACGGTACGCACGCTGACGCAGACCGAGACGCTGAGCGGCACAACCGTGACGGAGCTCCTCAGCAGCAGCCCGGATATTCAGATTGCCACAAGTTTAGAGGGCGATGTGCAGGAAAACCTGGAAGATGTACCGGGGCCGCGCTCATTTGGCTACAGTGTCGAGATAACGGCTGCCGATGATGCAACCGCGAGTGCTGCCGGAGCACGCATGGTCGTCATTGGTGATGCCGATTTTGCCGGCAACGAGTGGCTCCTGGCAACCAGTGCCAACCGCGATCTTGCACGCAATGCCGTCGGCTGGCTGATGACCCAGACGGAGGAGTTTACCCTCCCGCCGCGCACCGACCCGGTTGACCGTAGCCTGGTGTTGACCGGGTCACAGGGCAATCTGGTCTTCCTGGGGAGTACCGTCGGGCTGCCGTTGCTGGTGATTGTGGTCGGGGTGGTTGTCTGGTGGCAGCGGCGCTAAGGAGGCGGAAATGAGTATTCGTACAACCATCATTCTGCTGGTGGTCCTGCTGCTACTCGGCGGCTATGTTTTCTGGTCAGGGCAGAATGCGGACGAGACCGATGAGACGGCGCTGGAGGATACAGAAACCACTCCGCTGCTGCCCGAGGTAGCACCTGCTGATGTCCAGGCGATTGCCGTAACGAGTGCCAATGGTGAAGAGGTCAGCCTGCTGCGGCAGGATGACGCCTGGAGCATTATTGCGCCCGCCGCCGCCCCCGCCGATACCATGCAGGTGACACAGGTCATTTCCGAGTTGGTGCAGTTGAACGTAACCCGCGTGATTACGCCGACTGAGCCGGATCTTGCGCCCTATGGACTGGACGATCCGGCATACGAGGTTGAACTCGCCGGTGAGGAGGGCGTTCTGGCACAGCTCTATCTGGGTGCCACCAATCCCAACCAGACGGCAACCTATGTTCGGCGCGACGATGAGGAAGAGGTAATCTACCTGGTAAGCAGCTTCACGCTCAACAGCCTCCAGGAATGGGTGACAACGCCGCCCATTCAGCCGACGCCGCTGCCGACACCAACGGCGCTTCCAACCCCGGCAGCCACGCCTACCGCGCCATCAGCGGCAACAGCTACCCCCACAGCGGATTCATCGTAGCCAGGGGCTTCATGGGCGGTTTGTGAAGTTTGACTAATCAGTTCGGACGTTGCACCAGGCGTCCCGGTCTCAGCCGGTTGAAGGTCGCTCAACGGCTGAAGCCGGGACGCCTGGGTCTGGAACGTGCTGTTGTGGTCGCTTTGCTTCTCACTCTCCGTGGTCTTGGTGGCTGAAACACAGAACGTGTAATTGTTTAATTGTTGCATGAACCTCACCCGGCCGGCAGGTCGCGCAGATCGAAGACCGGCCCATCCTTGCAGCGCGTCCGCAGGCCGTGGCGTGTCTCGATCAGGCAGGCCAGGCATGCTCCGGTGCCGCAGGGCATCGCGCCCGGTAGCGCCACCTGCGCAAACCCCCGCTGCCGGCGCAGTCGGGTGGCGCGTACGGCGCTGACCAGGATGGTCAGCAGGTCTGGCGGCACGGTTGCGCCAATCTGATCCGCCCAGGCAATCAGTTCGGACGTGGCGGTGGCTTGATTCTCCGGCGGCGTCTCGCCGTACAGCAGGTCGGCAATGCTGCTCTCACCGGCATCGCTGCCCCGGTATTCGACCGCCGGGGGCAGCAGGAAGGGCGGCGGCAGCAGGTCAGCCGCAGGCGCGGCGGTCAGCAGCACCACAGCGGCATTCTGGCGCAGGGCGGCCTGGGCCAGCAGGAAGAGTGCGCCCACCCCCTCACCCACGCCAATCAGCAAAAGAGTGCGCGTGCGGTTGTCGAGAGTGAAAGGCGTGCCCAGCGGCCCAAACAGATCCAGCGGCGTACCGGCAGGCTGTCGTGCCAGCCAGACCATGCCTCGCTCCCGTGGCGCGTAGAGCAACATTAGCGTTCCCGCGTCCGTATCCACGCCGGCCACAAAGATCGCCCGGCGCAGCAACGGATCGGCACTGACCGGGTCGGCACAGCGCATCAGCAGGTAGTGACCGGCGCGCACCCCGGCGGTCAGTTCCGGGGCATGCAGGGTTACCCGGCAGATGCGGCCAAAGCTGCGCTGCTCCTGAATCATCGCCTGCACAAACCGCGCCATACGCTGCTCCACTCACCTTATACCGATTTGTTATCATAGCCACAGAGCACACCGAGGACGCAGAGATGATACACGGGAACGTGCCGCCGTTGCGCCCGTTGCGCCCATTCCCGTTGATTGCTGGGTTGCCGGCAAATCGGTAGTACGCTGCATCGGGTCATCGTCGGGAGTATAGCACACTTCCCGGATATGTTTGGATTGCGTCCGTACTGCTTGCGTGCTACACTTGACGCTATGTCGGCAGACCAGGTTGTCGAAATAGCGCTGCGTACTCCGGCTCGACGGGGGCAATCCAGCGCTCTATTCAGCTATCGCGTGCCGCCGCGCCTGCGGGGTCTGGTGCTGCCCGGCCAACTGGTATGGGTGCCCCTGCGCCGCCGGCAGGTGCAGGGTGTGGTACTGACACTATGTGAACAGCATAATGCCGCCGGAACCCTGCGCGATGTCACCGACCTGGCCGACCCCGAGGCGGTCATTCCGCCCGACGGGTTGCGCCTGGCTCAGTGGACTGCCGGAACCTACCATGTTCCGCTCTACGAGATTCTGGTGCTGCTACTACCGCCCGGCGTATCGCAGGAGTCCGAGGTGACATGGCGAGCTACCTCTGCCGGGGTTGCTGTCGCCCTGGGCACGCTGCCCGAACGCGAGCGCGCCATTCTCTACTATGTTCGCACCCACGGCGAGACCTCCGAACGAGAACTGCGGCGCAACTTGCGTGGTAGCAATAGCGACCTGCGTGAAGCGTATGCCCTGCTGAGTGAACGTGGCCTGCTTATGCGCGGAACGGTGCAGCGGGCTCCGCATGTTCGCCCGCGCATGGAGCGTCTGGCTTGCCTGAGCGTCTCAACGGCTGACCTGCCTACCGCCCTGGCTGACCTGGAACGTGCCCCGAAACAGCAGGCTGTCCTGCGCTGGCTGGCAGATCATGTGTCGGAGCGTGAGGAACGCGAATCGGAGAATGGAGCGCGGGGTACCGGCGACGGGGAGGCCGTTTCTGCCACAGCCCTTTCGCAGCCGCCGGTCGCGGATCACCAACCGTCGGTTGCCGTCCGCGAGATCTATGCGGCAACGGGAGCTAACCTGGCCGTGCTGCGCAGTCTGGAGCAGAAAGGCTGGCTCTCCCTGGAAACGCGCGAGGTGCGGCGCGATCCGCTGGCAGGTGATGGGGTGTCGCCTGATACTCCGCCGCAGCTTACCTCAGATCAGCGTCGGGTGTGGGAAGTTATCGCCAACGCCCTGGACGAGCGGGCACGGGTCGGTCACCCCGATGTGGCGGCGCAGGCGGTATCACTTACCGCACAGCCTGCACCCCGCCGCACCTTCCTGCTGCATGGCGTCACCGGCAGCGGCAAAACCGAAGTCTATCTGCGAGCTATCGGGCGAGCACTGCGCCTGGGTTGGCAGACCCTGGTGCTGGTGCCGGAGATTGCGCTGACCACACAGCTTATCCGGCGCTTTGCCGCGCGGTTTCCGGGGCAACTGGCGGTGCTGCACAGCGGCCTCTCCCTGGGAGAGCGGTACGATGAGTGGCGGCGGCTGCGGCGGGGTGAGGCGCGTCTGGCAATCGGTAGTCGCTCGGCGGTGTTTGCGCCGCTGCCCCGGCTGGGCCTGATTATCATCGATGAAGAGCATGAACCGACCTTCAAACATGACAGCAGCCCGCGTTACCATGCGCGCGATGTGGCGCTCCACCAGGGCGCACTCACGGGCAGTGTGGTCATTCTGGGCAGCGCTACGCCCGGCGTTGAGAGCTACTACGCCGCGCGTACCGGGCGCTTCACTCTGCTGGAGATGACCGGG
>CAKZQX010000731.1 GCA_937141995.1 uncultured Chloroflexaceae bacterium
TTCGCCGTATCCGGCGGGTCTCGCTGTAATGCTGCGTAGCATGTGATGGCCTGCTCGAAATGAGAGAACCAGCCAGGGAGTTCTACCGGCACCTGCCCGTTCTCGACGGCCCCGCGATACGGGTGATCGCCGGGGAGCCAGCGTAAGAGGTACTTCTGCACAACGTTCAACCGCTGCTGAATAATCTGCTGGTCTTCAAGCGGTAATCCCGGCACCGTGTGACAATCGTCCATATGTCACCTGATCGTAGTACGTCTGTGCGCAATTATAGCACAAGTGCCAGACACCTTTCAATGATATGCCTGTCCTGATGCAGGGGTCATCGCTGTTCTCTGCGTATCTTCATGCCTACCCGTCTCTGGGGTTACAATTGTTGACCTGACGTATGAAACTGCCAGGACAATGGAGAAGACCTGGACGAGTAGACTTGTTGTCTGCACAGGCATACCGGGTGGCTTGTGACGCACGCGGTTGCTTCCGGGTAGTGGATCGAGCCTCCTCGCCAGTAGTGGAAAAGCACATCGCTCGGTCCAGCCAGGCAAATCAGATGCCCACACTGCCACGCTCTATTCCTCCCATCGAACATGTCTAGAAAGATTGCCGTCGGTTGCAACCTCAGGTATGATACAGGCGTTGGCATCAATGCCTTTTGCGGTGCCGTGCTGAATACCCAGAGACAGAAGCAGCGAGTCTATGCACTATCTTTGCCGCATCTGGAGCCTGGTCCCGGTCGTGTTGCTGCTTGTGGCAGTCATCAACGTACAAGGGGTCATACTGGCCCAGCCGCTTACACCAACGACAGCGGCCTCCACGCCGGTACCAACCACGCTCCCAACGTCAACCTTTACGCCGGTACCGGCTACGCCGACCACGCCCCCAACCACGCCCCCACCGGCTACGCCGACGCCGGGGCCAACTCCCACCAGTTCAAACCAGCAGTTAATTGTGGAACTGGTAGTTGGCGCTGAACGGGGCAAAACCCTGGGAGAATTATGGCAACGCCATGGAGGTTTGGTCCTGCTACTGGGTGCGTTCCTGGTTATTATGCGCTTTCTCTGGAAGCCGGTTGGCGAATGGGGGCAGGCCCGGATCACCGCGCTCCTGGATGCGTGGAGCGGACGGCGCAGGCAGCAAGCGGACGCCGCACACCAGCGCGAGTTGCGGCAGCAAGCACTCACCGCCTACCTTGACCAGTTACGGCAGGAGTTGGCACTGACGGAGATTGTACCGATCCCGAATGCCTACGCCACAATTGACACCCGCGACTATACGCCGCTATGGGTAGCTAGGCCCGGCAGCCATGCCAGTCAGTCGGTGTTTGCCGCTCTAACGGCCCAACCTGCACCGAAAGGCCTGCTTATCG
>CAKZQX010000732.1 GCA_937141995.1 uncultured Chloroflexaceae bacterium
GATGGGCGCGCCGATCACAATAAACAGCGCCGGCAGCGTCAGGACCAGTCGCACCCAGAAGGCCACGTTGTCCACATCCGCAAAGACCGCCTGCATGGTCGGCAGCACCGGGGCAATTGTTGCGCCGGCCATCACCGTAAGCATGCTCGTCGCCAGCAGGGTTCCCCTGAGCACGAGACCATCGGCGGTATGCGCGGGGCGCAACGTGGCGACATGGTTGGTATTTTCGATCATGATTCTCCTTGTGCAGCGCAATGCATAGCAGGCGACGCGTTTATGCGAGTAGAACGTGTACTGAATTCTACCAGACTATATCACACGCGTCACCTGGCTTACATTCCGGCTCATACGGACTGGAGGACCGGCTCTGTGACCGCCCCGTTGTCGCCATAGAGATGTTACACTGCTGTTGCGTGCCGGAACAAAAGCACGTATCATGTCGCCGACTTGCTGTGTTTTGTAAATAGCTCGCATCCTGTACCTCAAGGAGTAGGTCATGCCTGATCTAAAGACCCTCTATCTTAACCACCTCAAACGCAGCCTGATTGACATCAGCAACCGTGATCTGCCCGAAACGATTATCGATCCGGGTTCGTTTGAAGAAGGTACTCAACCGGAATGGTTTAACCATTTCTGGTTTGGAACCACACTGACGATGTGCGGTTTGAAGAAGCTGGACAGTGTGCAATTCTGTGTTGAAGACTGTCTGGCACGGAATGTACCGGGCGACCTGATCGAGTGTGGCGTGTGGCGTGGGGGTGTGTCAATCCTGATGCGGGCAGTACTTGCCGCGCATAATGTCACCCACCGGGTGGTCTGGGTGGCCGACTCGTTCGAGGGTTTGCCCACACCGCCGCCCGGTTCGCAGGATGCAGTGATGCATCAACTGCCTGCATTGATCGACGCCAATCACTACGCGGTCGATCTGCCTACGGTCAAGGCAAACTTTCAACGGTATGGCTTACTGGATGAGCAGGTGCGGTTCCTGCCGGGCTGGTTTGCGGATACGCTGTCGGACGCGCCGATTGAGCAGATCGCGCTGCTGCGTGTCGATGGTGACTACTACGAATCTACGCTGGATATTCTGACGAACCTCTACCCTCGCCTCGCGCCCGGTGGCTATATTATCCTGGATGATTGGGGACTTCCGGTTTGTGGCGAAAAGCAGGCGGTCCTGGAGTATCGCGCCGCCCATGGCATCACTGATGAGATTATTGAGGTGGACTGGCAATCGGCCTACTGGCGTAAGGGTTCGGGGACGAGTAGCTGAGTTGGGTCGGGGATGTGTGGGTGTACGATTTTGAACGTAGGGTAGTATATGAATACAAGTAGTAACAGTGGAAACGATAACCAGCAAACCGAAGTAGTCGAGTTACGCCGGCGCATTGCCGAGTTAGACAGTATGGAACAACGTCTGCACCAGACCGAGCAGTTTTTGCGGGTGGTCTACGATGAAGTTCCCTATGTTATCTTTGTCTATGATGTACTGGAAGATGGCCGGTTCCGCGCTGTGCGTATGAATCAGACGGGAGCGCAACTGACCGGCCTGTCCGTGGATCATTGGACGGGCAAATTCCCCGAGCAGATCCACCCGCCGGCAGATGCGGCGGCGATCACCCAGTGCCTGGCAGCCGCGGTTGAGGCGGGCAAATCTGTTGAATTCGAAGAAGAGTTATTGTTTCCTTCCGGTACTGTCTGGTCGCAGTCAATATACAGTCCGATCCGTGACGATACCGGGCGGATCTACCGGGTTGTCGGAACGGCCCTCGATGTTACTAAACGTAAGCAGCGCGAACATGAAGAGTTGCAGAAGCGCGAAGCGATTATCGAACAGCAGTCTACCACGCTGAACGAACTTTCGACGCCGCTGCTGACCATCAGTGAACAGGTTGTGGTGATGCCGCTCATCGGTGCCATGGATTCGCGCCGTGCCCGGCAACTCATGGAAACGCTGTTGAGCGGAGTTGCCGATGCCGGGGCCCTCATTGCGATCCTCGACATTACCGGTGTGCTGATGGTGGATACGCAGGTGGCGAATACATTGATCAGGGCGGCCCAGGCTGTCAAATTGCTTGGAGCGGAAGTAGTCCTGACCGGAATTCGCCCCGAAATTGCCCAGACGCTGGTGGGATTAGGGGTCGATCTGAGCGAAGTTGTCACCCGCAGTACGTTACAGGCAGGGATTACCTACGCGCTGCGCCAATAGTTCCCCGACTCCCCGCACATCCAACATTCCGTCCTCAGGTCGAGATGACCACTTGAGAGGAAGCAATGCCACCCGGCAGGGTGATGCAATAGTATTACCCTGCCACTCACTCGGCACGACGCCTGATCGCCCGGAACCAGACCACCCCCCTGCGACATTCTCTCACCCCACTGCGTACAAAACATAGCGCGACCCGATCACGCCGCATCGTACGCTCGCAACCGTTCGTAACAGACTGGTAATGATCTGGTTAGGCCGGTCTACTATCATTGAACAGAGTGGTAGACTGGCTATCCTACCCTCCGACGGAGCAGATGTAGACATAGTACCTGGAATAACTTGTCCCGCCGGTTACATTGCCCGGTCTATCGGCATCCATCCGTGGGTGACGGTTGTGCCGATCGCGTTTCTCCCATTCTGATTCAACGTTATAGCCGAGGAGACCGTCATGAAATCCGCTGCCCTTCGTCTCAGTCTGCTGCTTTTCCTGCTGCTGACCCTGGTCGCCTGTACTTCCTCCGACGAGCCGCAACCGCTCGTCAATCGGCGCGATGGTGATATTACAATCCTCCAGAATGGTGATATCGAGGTTGTCGAAACCTGGGAAGTGGCGTTTCCGGGAGCAACCTTCACGCGCGCCTTTCGGACGATTCCGCTACGCGAAGGTACTGCCGTCATCAACTGGCAGGTGTTTGAAGGTGAACAGCGCTACCGACAGAACAGCAATCAGCGGAAGTATACCTTTGACATCTTGCAGGAAGACGACGAAGTGACGGTCAACTGGTACTATCCGCCGTCGATTAACCGAACGCGCACGTTTCAACTGCACTACACCATCCAGAATGCGCTCTTTGTCTACCCCGAAGGCGATCAGATCTTCTTAAAGTTTATTGAGGCCGATCGCGGCTACACCATCAACGCGTCCCGTGTCACCGTGCATCTGCCGCAACGCTTCGCGGCCGAGCAACTCCTGGCCGAAACCTATCTCAACCGCAACCCTGGGCAGGGCGCGCGTATTATCGACGGGCAGACGGTGGAGTTCACTGGCGGCCCCTTCGCGCCGGGCGAGGAGTGGGAAATCCGAGCACAGTTTCCCCAGGGCGCTGTCGCCACCAGCGTCCAGCCGTGGCAGGTTATTTACGATAACCAGCCAATGTACAACCTCATCTCCCTCTTCGCCGCGCTGATTATCGGCATCGTCGGGTTTGCCGGACTCTACCTGCTCTGGGATATGTTTGGGCGGGATAAGCCGGTCGGCAAGATTGCCCGCTACTACACGCGGCCGCCGGATGACACACCTCCCGGTATGGTCGGTATCCTGATCGATGAGAGCGCCGATCTGCGCGACATTATCGCAACAATTATTGACCTGGCCCGGCGTGGGTATATCCGCATCACCGAACTAACCGGGACCAGCATGCTGGGCTCAAACGATTTTGCGTTTGTGCGCACCGGCAAGGACGAAAGCGCGCTGCGACCCTTTGAGCAGCGGATTATGCAGGTTATCTTTGGTGTACTGGAAAAGCAGTTTGTTTCCAACCTGCGCGACCAGTTCCATCTCTCCATTCCGCATCTCAAGCAATGCCTGTATGATGAGGCCATCAACAATGGTTACTTCTCCCACAACCCGGAGTCAGTGCGCTACTGGTTTGCCACGATTGGCGTGATCCTGGTCGCCGTAACGGGAATTGGCGGCGCTGTGGGCTACTACTTCCTGGCACCCTACGCGCCCTACTCGGTCGTGGCTTTTATCACTGCCGGCCTTGTCGCAGTGAGCTTGCTCATCATCAGCCCCTTTATGCCCAAGAAGACGGTTCGGGGCGCGACCGTGGTGGCGAAGTGGCAGGCCTTCAAACGGTTCCTGCAACATATCGAGCGCTACACCCAGGTCGCCGATGCGCGCAATCAGTTCGATCTCTATCTGCCCTATGCCATCGCCTTTGGCCTTGAACGGAGCCTGGTCGAGAAATTTGCTCGCGTCAATACGCCCGCACCGGACTGGTATGAACCAAACCCGCTCATTCTGGGGACCGGGACCGGTGCCTACGTCGGCACTGCCGGTGGAACGAACATCCGTGGCGATGTAGCACTGGTGGATGGTTCGCTACCCTCGCTGGACAATATGGCCCAGAACCTGGGCACGACCCTGGACGCCATCAGCATGGATTTCTTCAACATGCTGGATGTTACCGCTTCCGCCTTTACCAGTCAGGTCAACCTGTTTGATGCAGCCAACGCAGGTGAAGACGGGCTCTTTAGCTGGATCGGTAATAATAACAAGGACGATAGTGGGATCTTTGGTGGTGGCGACTTTGGTGGTGGCGATTTTGGTGGCGGTGGGTTTGGTGGTGGATCAAGCGGCTTTGGATAGGTCGCACCAGTGCATGTGTAAACAAGGAGGCATTATGGTTGGTAGTAGCAAAATTGTTGGCATCATTTTTATGGCCGTCGGTATCATTATTGGTTTGCTGGTGACGATCTTCATCGGGACTGGTGTTGCTACAGGTGGGGTTCAGACAGCCGGTGGTGCCGTCCTGGGTATCGGTGCATGTGGCGTTGTACCGCTGCTGGCGTTTGGCGGTGTGGGGATGTTCCTGTTTATGCGCGGACGGGCCGAGGAAGCCGAGATGATTGAGGTGCGCCGACGCGAGCGGCTGCTGGGGATGATTCAGGCACAGGGGCAGGTCTCGCTCAACAGCATGATGGTTGAGATGAAAATGAACCGCGACCAGATCAAGCAGGCGATCTACGACCTGGTTCATCTGGGGCTGTTTGCGGGCTATATCGACTGGAGCAAGCAGACCTTTTACTCCCGCGATATGGCACAGGTTGGGGATACCAAATGCCCTAACTGCGGTGGTGTCCGCGAGTTAGTTGGTCAGGGCATGGTGAAATGCCCCTACTGTGGTGTTGAGTTGTTTATTCCTCCCGACGCTGTGCAGACCAATGCTGCCGCGACGCCGCCAATTCTGGGAGGAGGTATCTAATGGAAGCACAACATCGTCTGTCCAATCTGGTTCGGCTCATTCCGGGTTATGCCGGATACCGGACGAAGGAGGATCGGCGCGATGCCGACAAACAGGTACGTATGCATCTGGCCCGGCAGTATGCTGGTGAGCGAGAGAGTTTGACCAGCCTGGCACAACAACTGGTCGCTAATCGGCGGCTCGATCTGGTTGGGCAGTTGGAGCCAATCGAGCAGATGCTGAACCGGTTCATCTCCCGCCTGGAGTATGCCCCGCGTGGCTATGCGGGCTGGTTCAACGCAAACCGGCTCAGCGAGACCGATCTGGATAAGCTCTACGAGTTTGACGCGAAGCTGGCGGATGGTATTCCGCTCCTGCGCGAGCAGATTGGCTTCGTGGCTGCGGAGTGTACCACTGACGCGGACTGCAACGAGGCGCTAACCGCGCTCCGCGACTTCGTGAATGACTTGAACACACAGTTTGATACGCGCCAGACATTCCTGGCAGCGAATAAGTAACAGGAGGTACGCGGTTACGAACCCGGAAGGAACATTCGCCTCCGGCAGGGCGGAAGATCCCATGCTTTTTCACAACATTTTTGCACTATGTGCAAAAATGTTGTGAAAAAGAAAAAGCACCATGCTGCCGCAGGCGAAATCCGCTGTTATCGGGAACCCATGTCCCGTTTGAACGCGCACTGCGTACGTCCTGTAAATAAGTCGAAACGCAAAGGTAATCGCAATACTGGAGGATCATCATGCCCCGTATCATTGACGTTGTACAATTCCTCGACGAAACCGGAACCGAGATCGTTCATCGTGAGCCGCCGTTTGGTCCGGGTGATTTCCGCACCGGCTCACAGGTCATTGTCCGCGAGAGCCAGGTTGCGGTCTTTTTCCGCGAGGGCAAGGCGCTGGATGTCCTGGGACCGGGGCGGCACACCCTGACCACCGCAAATATTCCCATCCTGGCGGGGCTCGTCGGCCTGGCAACCAACGGCCAGACGCCCTTCCCCGCCGAGGTGATGTTTGTCAACCTGCGGCAGTTTCTTGATCAGAAGTGGGGAACGCCGGAGCCGATTGTCTTCCGCGACCCGGATCTGGGAATGGCGCGGCTGCGCTCCTTTGGAACGTATGCCTTCCAGGTGCGCGAGCCGTCGCTCCTGGTCAACACCATTGTCGGGCAGCAGGGCATTTTGACGACAGGTGAGTTGCAGGATTACCTGCGCGGCATGATTGTGCAACGTCTGACGGATCTGCTTGGCGAACAGGGTAAATCCTTGCTGGATCTGCCGGGCCTCTACAACGAACTGAGCGCGGGCACGCGGGTGCAGCTTGCCGGCGACTTCGCGGCGCTGGGCCTCTCCCTGACGGCGCTCTACATCAACGCGATTACCCCAACCGAGGAGACGGCAAAGGCAATTGACGAGCGCTCCTCGATGGGCGCGATTGGCGATATGAATAGCTACATGCAGTTCAAGGCGGCGCGGGCGCTGAGTGATGCCGCCAACAATCCCGGCAATGGCGAAGTCGGTACCGGGGTGGGCCTGGGTGCCGGCATTGGCATGGGCGCAACGATGGCCGGGTTGCTGGGCCAGGCATTCCAGCCGAACCAGCCGGCCGCTCCGGCGCAGCCTGCCCCGGCCCCCATGCCGGCCGCCCCGGCTGCGGCGGCTCCGGCTGGTGCGCCCGGCGGCACAATCTCGCGCGAACAGATCCAGCAGGCGATTGATAACCTCGATCTGCGTTTCTCAATGGGCGAAATCAGTGAAACCGCCTACAACCGACTGATGCAGAAGTGGCAGGACCGGCTCAAGGAGATGGGCGGGGCGTGAAGCGTGAAGCGTGAAGCGTGAAGCGTCAGCCGCGATAGATAAGCACCAGCGTAATCAATCGGGCGTGTGACGACCAGAGGTGAAGGTGATTGGTGGCAGCCGCGATAGGCCAGTAGCAGTGCGGTCAATTGCGGCTGTTGCATTTTGAAAAAGTAGCCTGGATATAAATGCCCGGGAGTCCCGGCTTTAGCCGATGGATGTCTGCCGGGATTGTGGCCTACTGCCGGGAAAGCCTCGTCCGGCTGAAGCCGGGATTCCTGATCAGTGCTGTCCGGATTACATGTTCAAAGTTCACGCGCCACCGACCACCGGACACAACCTCCGTCTGCTCGGTGGCGATATGGTCTCGGTGGCAAAAAATCGGCACTATGCCGCGTTCTGCACATGCTCCGCGAAGTGTTTGCCCCAATCCGGCTTGCGTCCATCAATGTCGGTGAAGCCATACTCGGTGGCCAATCTCCACGAACTGAACACTCCCCCAGATTTATCGGCAACATGTTGATCGGCCGCCAGCGCCGCAATCGCGCGCCCGATGTAGTAGGGCGTCTCGGATGCGATAAAGTGCGGATCGTGCTTTGCGCCCTCCTGCCAGTTCGTCTCGGTCACGCCAAAGTGGTCTAGCATGGCTTCGGAGCGCAAAAACCCGGGTGTCACTGCCAGCGCGGTGATGTTGTGTGGCCGCAGTTCCTGCGCCATGGCATAGGCCAGCCGGATAACCGAGGTTTTGGCGAGATCATAGAAGAGGTTGTCGCGGTAGGCAAACGTATCGCCGTCGGTAATCTCGACAATCAGCCCGCGCTGATGTTCCAGCATCAACGGTACACCATAGCGGCTGGTGATAATGTGGGAGTGGACGCCCCGCTGCTGCATCAGTAAGCCGGGCTCAATCGCCAGTTCCCAGAAGGGCGTGCCCCAGTCGGTCAACGCATCGCCGCCCCAGACATCATTGACCAGAATATCCAGTTGCCCCTGCTCCGCCCTGACCCGTGCAAACAGCGCCTCAACCCGCGCCTCAATCGTGTGATCAACCTGCACCGGGAAGCCCACCCCACCGTAGCCCGTGACCATCTCCGCCGTTTCCTCGATGGTTTCGGGACGATTTCCCGTGGCGGGTTGACCCCGCACACTGCGTCCTGTGCAATAGACCGTTGCGCCCGCCGCGCCCAGCATACAGGCGATGCCGCGCCCGGCCCCCCGCGTTGCCCCGGCGACAACCGCGATCTTCCCCGTGAGTGGTTGCATTCGTTTTGCTCCCTTCCTGAAACGATGAAACCCACAAGGGAAGAGCATATCACACGGATGTGACAGGTACGGTCACAACATTAGAGAACACAGAACAAAGGAACACAGAACAAAATATGCCTGACGCATCTCTACGGATGTCCTTCGGCATACAGCAAATTCAAGCGCAGGGTCGTTGAAGTAGCTCGGGCAAAATAGCCTAGCCAGAAGAGAATACCAAAAAATTTCAGACTATCTTCAGCAAAGGTTTCCAATTCGCTGAAAGGCAATAGAAGATCGATCACTATACCTGAGCCCATAAACATAAACGCAAGAACCAGCAACAGGTAGTCTGTCTCAAGAATATACGTACGAAAATAAAATAGAAACCCGGTTACCAGCAGTAGGTACACCAGGTAAACTCCTCGTTCCGGAAACTGCACATACAGGGGAAAGAACGCCTCATGCAACAGGAATGCATCATCCAGGGCTAACATGCTGGAAATCAGCCCGGATGAGAGAAAAAACCGGGCATCATATTGATGGCGTGGACTACGTACCAGAATGGCTGCACCAAAGAAGCATATCGCGGCCGTAGCAGACCAGAGGGCAACACCAAGCGACGAGAGTGCCCCGATATAAAAGGCGTTTTCGGTAATGGCGGCGGGGTCGCGGGTGAAATAGGAGAGCGGTACTTCAAACTGTCGGCTCATGAGAGACACGCCAGTGACTGCCAGCAAGCCGATCGTAAGGCATGAGAGTAGGATAAGCTGCGTTTGTGCAAATTGTGCCTTGAGGGGTCGCTGGTGGAAACCCTGTTTGATTCGAGTTAGCAGATTGTTAGACATCATCACCACCGTACAACAGAATTATAGAGTTACCTGGCGCACCAACGTGGGTAAAAAGCATTTCTGCACTCCGCTACACATCATGATTTAGCCATACCCGAATGGCTATACATAGGTTTAGCTATGATGCGTAGTATAACTCTCTATACAGACCATCCGACCAAGATACTATGACATTATATTACCATAAAACGGCTACGGCCAGGACACATGTCCCGGCCGTAGCCGTTTTGTCGCGTTATTCGCTTGTAGCGATAGAGCTAGAGCAACTAGGCACGCTCAGGCGCGAGACCCCAGTGCTCCGGTGAGCGCCATAGACCAGACAGAATCAGCTCCCGGATGAAGATCAACTCCTTGGGCAGTTTGTCGTACAACTGCAGGAACAATTCCTCGTGCGAAAGCACTTCCCTGATCCAGATATCCCGATCAATTGCCATCAAGTCCTGGAAGCGCTGCGGCGTAAAGTCCAGCCCGCGCCAGTCGAGATCCTCATAGCGCGGCACCCAACCGAGCGGACTCTCGACACTAACAGCCTTACCGCGTGCGCGCTCAACCACCCACTTCAGCACGCGCATATTCTCGCCAAAGCCCGGCCAGATGAACTTGCCGTTCTCATCCTTGCGGAACCAGTTGACACCGAAGATACGCGGCGGGTTGGGGATCTTACGACCAAACTGCAGCCAGTGGTTGAAGTAGTCGGCCATGTGGTAGCCGCAGAAGGGCAGCATGGCAAACGGATCACGGCGCACCTGACCGAGCCCACCGGCCGCCGCGGCGGTCTTCTCGGAACCCATCGTGGCCGCCATGTAGACGCCATAGTTCCAGTTGAAGGCCTGGTAGACCAGCGGCACGACAGTGCTGCGCCGACCACCGAAGATAAAGGCGCTGATAGGCACGCCCTGGGGATTCTCCCACTCCGGATCGATGGAGGGGCACTGCCCGGCCGGCGCGGTAAAGCGTGCATTCGGATGCGACGAAACCTTGCCGCTATCGGGCGTCCAGGGTTGACCCTGCCAGTCGGTCAACTCGGGTGGTGGGGTCTTGGTCATACCCTCCCACCAGACATCGCCATCGGGCGTCAGCGCGACGTTGGTGAAGATCGAGTTCTTGGTGACCGAGTGCATTGCATTCGGGTTGGAATCCATCGACGTACCGGGCGCAACACCGAAGAAGCCATACTCCGGGTTAATCGCATAGAGCCTGCCATCCTCGCCCGGCTTGATCCAGGCGATATCGTCGCCCACCGTAGTGACTTTCCAGCCCTCCTTCTCGAAGGGTTCCGGTGGAATAAGCATGGCAAAGTTGGTCTTCCCACAGGCGCTGGGGAAAGCGGCGGCAATATAGGTGCGCTCCCCATCGGGCGACTCCACGCCCAGGATGAGCATATGCTCGGCCAGCCAGCCTTCGTCGCGGGCCAGGTTGGAGGCGATACGCAGGGCAAAACACTTTTTACCCAACAGCGCGTTCCCACCATAACCGCTCCCGAACGACCAGATCGAGCGCTCCTCAGGGAAGTGAACGATATACTTGGTATCGTTGCAGGGCCAGGGCACATCCTTCTCGCCCGGTCCCAGCGGCTTACCTACCGTGTGCAGACAGGGAACAAATTCGCCGTCCGCGCCCAGCGCATCGTAGACCGCCTTGCCCATCCGGGTCATAATCCGCTGATTGGCAACGACATAGGGCGAGTCGGTAAGCTCGATACCGATATGCGAAATATGGGAGCCGATTGGTCCCATGCTGAAGGGAATGACGTACATCGTGCGTCCACGCATCGCCCCGTCGAACAGGCCAAGCAGCTTCTCCTTCATCTCCTTGGGATTTTCCCAGTTATTCGTGGGGCCGGCATCGTTCTTGTTCACACTACAGATGAAGGTGCGGTCTTCCACGCGCGCCACGTCACTGGGGTCAGAGCGGACGAGATAGCTGTTCGGGCGCTTTGCTTCGTTCAGCTTGATGGCCGCTCCTGCATCGACCAGCAACTGGCACATCTCATCGTATTCTTTCTCTGAGCCGTCGCACCAGCGCACATTGTCCGGCTTGCAGAGATCCACCATCTCCTGAACCCAACTCTTCAGCTTTTCGTTTTTGACATAGGATGGGATTTCCATGGTACCTCCCTTGCGGTATACGTCCTTGTACTGTGACAGGACCAGTTCCTTCCGGGTCGTACAATGCTACAGCCAGAGTATATTTGCCGTAGCAACGAACAAAACAACGCAGATAGGCGAAAGCTATCCGGTTGGTGATAACAGGCGCAGCATAGCCCGGCCGGCAGATGCGCCCGAGATGAAAGCGTTTGATATAGCGAAACGATATTGCTGAGGAGATAGTTGCGTGTAGCGGCAGGACGCTACCAGCCATTCCGCGAACATCAGATACCAGCCTCGTGCCAGATGATCCTGGTTCTGCATAAAGTGTGTACCCTCCTCGCTACACATGCTACAAAACCCGCAGTTTCGTCAAAGGAGTGGGTGACCAACCTACGATCAGGGCTGTCACCAACACATCTGCTGGTATGCGAGTCCTCCTGCCATACACTCTTGTGGATATGTAGATGATACCACAAAATCAAAAGTTTAGAAAGTTGACTGTGTTGTAACCGTGCGCCGGGGATGCACAGCTATTGTAACATTTTGTTGGTAATCGTCAAATTGACCGGGGCGGCGTGCTAACGTGGGGGATTGTTCGGTTCCTGACGGCCCGCGCACAAAAGCCGGCCGGCCTACAAAACATGGCCGTTAATTTCAAGCTCAAACTGGTAGCCCAGGAACTCCGCTGCGCGGCGGCACATAATCATGCGTGACAGGAAGATCTCGAAGTAGTCCATCACTGAGGCAATAGTGGTATCAATTTCAATCTCCAGCGTAATGCGCTTCCGGTTGGATGTGACCCGTAAAAATGAGTGCGTTGCCGCACAATTCACCCGGTCATGGATATCGAAGGTTTCCGGGTTGCGATTGTGGACCCGCGAACGGTGAACGTCAGCTTTGTCTGCCAGGATCAGCGCGGCGGCAACCGGACTGATCGCATGGCCACGTTCGGCCTCATGGTTGCCGATGGCCGCCATCACCAGAGTAATCTCGGACATATCCATCCCCAGATCCAGCAGGATATCTTTCGCCATCAATGCGCCGATCTGCCCATGGGTATCCCGATTGACCACGTTGCCAATATCATGCAGCAACCCCGCAATCGCCGCCAGTTCGCTCTGCCGGGAGGGGTAGCCCAGATAGGTCAGCACGTTTGCTGCGATATTGCTGACCAGCGTGGCATGCCGGATGCCATGTTCCGTGTAGCCAATCAGCTTGAGATGCTCGTTCGCTGCATCAATATAAACGCGGGTATGCGGATGTTCGCGGACCTGTTCCACCGTTACCCGATCCGGGTGTAGTTCGTCCGGTTGCCGGCCGCGGTCAGACATTCCCGTGCGGTCTTCCCTGGCGGGTGGCAACTCGGCCTGCTCCTCGGCCTG
>CAKZQX010000733.1 GCA_937141995.1 uncultured Chloroflexaceae bacterium
GGGGTGTTCCAGGGCGTAGGAATGGGCGGGAACGGTGATCGGGGCAGGTGCCAGGAGCGGGGCACGGGGTGTTCCAGGGCGTAGGAATGGGCGGGAACAGTGATCGGGAGGAGTGGAAGGGGCAGGGTGTCAAGGCCGGATTCAAATTCCTCAAAAGGGCCGAGGTGAACCTCCCCAGCCCATCCGTTCGCCTGGTTAGGAGACCAGGTTCCCCAACGCCGTGGCTGTCTCCGTGGGCGCAGGTGGGAGATCATGGAACACCCATACGCATTAAGCTAAGCACTGCCATCTGGCATCCCAATGCCCAATAGACTCGCATCCAACAGCAGTTGATAGGTGTTGGGATACTGTTTCCGCCGATTGATGCGGCAGCCGGTGATGCACTGCCCGATGCTGGTGATGGTTTCGACCAAGCGATGGCGCTTCCGAAAGCTGCTCGCCAGTTCCATGGCACGCCGCTTGACCGTCTTTGCGGCCTTCACCAGACTGCGGTCGGGATACGCCCACAGATTGACGAGAAATAACCAGTGCTGCACCACCATGGCCAGCAGTTTCGCATAGACATCACACAGCACCCGATAGGGCTTCTGGCTGCGCGATTCATCGACGGTGCCGTGGCTCTTCCACAGTTTGATCAGCAGTTCAATCTGCCAGCGGGCTCGCGCCAGCGTCAGCACGTCTGCGACGGTCAGGCGATCCGCGGGCACATTGGTGATGAACACCGTCCAGGCACACAACGCCAATCGCCGTTTCCCCACGGTTTTGCCCTTGTCCCGCTCCCGCGCGCGCAGCCGTCGTCGCCGCTGATCCACGACCTCCTGCGGCGCACGCACGGCCACCACTCGCCCCGGCAGCCGCTCCCGCGCACCAATCTCGACCGGGATATCGACCACGTTTCCGTTTGCGGAGCGCTCCAGCAGGTCGGTGATCTCGTCCCAGCGCTGGCCATCCGAGTCATACACGACCGTTCCTGCTTTCCCGCGCGAGAGCCAGAACGCATCGGCATCGGCGATCGCGCGAAAGCGTGCCAGTTTGAAATAGCCCAGGTCAGCCAGATACAGCGCACCAGCGACCACCTCCGCGGTACGCACCGTGCTCTGGCAATCGGCATCTCGTCCGTGCTGCAGTTCGAGCCCCGCCAGACGGCCCGTACACAGGTCAAGCTCAATCTGCAGCTTCAGGGCGGCATCACCGTGGTTCGTCTTGCCGCCACAGCCACGCCAGACGTCGCGCAGGTCGGGCGGCAGCACAATCGTGGTGCTATCCTGGACGGACACGCCGCTGAAGCGCGCCAGGATGGGCACGGTCGTCGGGTCGGCAGCCAGGACACGCTGCACCGCCTGTGCCAACACGGTCTGCAGACCGGTCGCAGCGGCCTTATTGCAGCGCTGGACAATGCCCGAACCGGTGATGGGAATGCCCAGCGTGGCCGCAGTCTGCGCCAGGTCATCCGTGGTCGCATGGGGATCAGACAGATAGCTGAACACCAGCGTTTGCACCAACGCCGCGCCATCGAATTTCGATTGCCGCTGCACAAAGCCACTGGCACGGCCTGCCTGTTCCGCTTCGTTGGTCAGCACCTCTTGCATGGTCTGGGCGATCTCCGCTATGATGGGCATGGGAATCCTCTTTCTGTTGTGCATCTGCTGTAATTTGGATGCATGCATGATGCCAGAAAAAGGATTCCCACGCCACATACCTGCTTAGCTTCATGCGTATGCGGGGAGAGCGATCCACTCCAGGCGGTTTGGTTCAAGCGTGTGCAGGGTGTTCATCATGCGAAACGCTTCCGTTGTTGCCACCGCGCCCCCCACCAGCGCACCGTGCCGCTCTTCACGCTCCTCCTGCTCGCCCAGGCTGCCCCGCCTCGGTGCTGGTGGGCGAGGCGGGGGGTGTTTTATTGGGTAGTGTTGGGTCAATGCCTGCCTTTACCGTAGCGATCCCATATCCTGTTCTCTAAGTTGTTGTGAGCTTCGTTGATTGCCCGATTAGCATCTTCCTGAAGTGTACATCTAGGTGATTGTGATGGGCCTCTTAAGCTATCAGCATCTACTGCGTCTTGAGGTCTTTTCCATCCATATTGTTCTATAAATGCGTTATCCTTCCATCCTTCATCCCAACTAGACAAGAAATATCTTGCGATATCCGCATAATAACCTGACCAGAAATCATCTACTATTATTAGATTTCCGGTTTTTTCAGGATAACACAGTTTTCTTTCAGTATCACAAAGGTACATATATTCGTCCAGAACAACCTTCTTGCTGAAGTCAGGAATCTTGTAGACCCCTTCTTCACCAGGCAGATATATTCCATCAACATCTGATTCTTGAGAATGAAGTTCAAGACTCATATCATGCCCAAAATACTGTGTTGAACTCTCACCTGGTTCAAGTTTTATAACCTCAGTGCAATCGTCTTGATTACATGGTCCTGCTGGATTGCCATATATGTATATGGGCTGTGAACTTTTATTTTCAACAGTTCCCCCGCCCACATACCCATACCAATCCCGGTACGTCGCGGGGTTCTGGCCCACATAGCCATAGCGATGCAGCGTCTTCGGCGCGACCAGTTGCCCTCGGTACGGGTCTTGCTGCAGCCACACGCCCGTGGACGGCTCATACTCGCGGGCATAGAAGTGGTACATGTCGATGTGCTCGTCCCACTCCTGCCCGGTGAAGGTGTAATGGTTGTGCGGGTCAGTGAAGTTGCTCGCGTCTGCCGCCTTGCCGTTGATGTCCAGGATGATGCCATAGTCGTGGTAGCGCAGGTTGTGGACGCTCTGCCCGCTGTGCTTGGTGATGCCGGTCACGCTGTCCAGTCCGTCATAATGCAGGTAGTAGAGCGTGCCCTGGGGGCTTTGCTGGCTCTTGAATTCGTGGTAGCTCAGGATGTGCCCGAAGCCCCGGTAGTAGTTGACGTACTGCGGGCTCGGGTTGTCATACTCCGCAATGGGATCAAGCCCATCATAGACGTAGTCCACCCACTCCTGATCGCCGCCCCCGCCGATGTGCTGGTCGTGCTGGCGGCGGAAGACGCGCCCGTAGCCGTCGAACTGGATCATGGTTTCGTCCATCACCAGCCAGTTGCCGTGTCCGGGCACGCCGGGGGTGTGGAAGTCCTGCACATGCTCCAGGCGGTTCTCGTAGTCATAGAAATAGTCGGTGCGTAGCCAGTCCTTCTGGGTGGCGCTGCCGTCGTCGGGCGCGATGCGCTGGATGCGGTTGCCGTTGCGGTCATAGTCGTACATGGTGACGTGCAGGATGGGGCCGCGTCGGGCGTTGGCATCGTCGGCGTGGCGCAGTTTCGCCAGCAGGCTGGTCACAATACCGTCGTTGTCGATGCGCTCCTCTTCTCCGGCCTGCTCCACTGCCGCACGCAGGCTGGCAATCTCGGCAGCCGTCGCCGCTTCGTCCGGGGCCTGGTTGCTCTCCAGGGCACTGTGCAGCGCGGTTGCCTGGGCGATCAGCGCGTCAGCCGTCTCGTCCGCGATATGCTTGTCGGCCTGGGCTTCCAGTTCGTGAACGAAGGAGCGCAGCAGTTGCGCCGTCTGGAGTTCACGGTCGGCGTTGCCGCGTGGCTGCACGGCCCGCACCGACTCGATCACCTGGTTGGCCGCGTTGAAACTATAGCTGGTTGTCTCCGCGTCAATCTCGCGCTTGAGCGCCGGATCGTCGTTGGTGTGCATGCTGATGCGGTTGCCCACCGCGTCATACCCGTACGCGGTGAAGTGATCCAGATTATCCTCCGAGCGGATCAGGCGATAGAGCGGGTCATAGGTATAGTCATAGTCGATCAGCGTGGGCAGATTTTTCCAGCGGTATTCGCTCTCCACGCGCGTGCGGTTGCCCACCGGGTCGAGCGTGTAGGCAAAGCTGCTGATGATCTCGTGCGGGTTCTGGTTGGTGGAGTTACGCACGGCCGTCAGTCGCTCGGCCGCGTCGATATCGCGCTCGACAAACGTGTCGTTCGGGTTGTCCACGCGCACAATGTTGTGGGTCGGGTCGCGGGTCGCATCGAAGACCAGGCCGTCCGGGTCGGTGGCCGTGATCATGGAGTTGGTCGGATCATAGGTGTAGCGCATCGCGCGCCCGTCAGGATAGACCAGCGCGGTGCGGTTGCCTACCGGATCATACTCGTAGCCCACGCTTTGCCCAACGTGGTTAGTGCTGCTGATCATCCGATCCAGCGGAT
>CAKZQX010000734.1 GCA_937141995.1 uncultured Chloroflexaceae bacterium
TGTTACCTCCCGCACCTGCTGCTGGTAAGCGGCCAGAGCATCTCCGCCGGAAGTCGCCGGCATTCGCAGTCGCAGCAGCATCCGATTCTCCCCGGAATATTCAAAAAGCTCCCGTAACAGGTCAATCAGTTCAGCCTGACTCAGTCGGTTGAGTTGCGGTTGGATGTCAGGCCACTGCAGTGGATCTTCTGCTGTCATCGCACGTTCTCCTCATGTAGCCTGGTTATGCGCAAACCAGCGTCGGATCAGTTGGGCGGATATTTCGGATGGGAGAGGGCATCCGGCTTGCCATTCGGATTAGATAGCGTCATGAAAATTTTTTCAAAAGGTGTACTGCCTGCCGCCACTCTTTTCAAAGTGGCAGGCTGGTTGCATCCTCTGTGGTTTCATTTACCAAATGAAGAAACTGCTCAAGCCGGGAAATAATCACCTGACAATCAGTATCTTGCAGATCATTCCACTGACCTGCAATAATGTCATGCATCAACTCTGAATTTTCAGGAGATGATATTAATACCTTCCTGAGAACTTGCAATGCCATTTCCACACTATCTGTACTGATTCCCCGATCTTCTGATCTCGATACTTCATGATTTTCTGTTGATGTTCGTGCTTCTTTACTCTTTGCTGAGCCTGACACAGATGCTCGATGTACTTTCGTAATATATATTGTTTGTCCCGCATCAGTTCGAAGACACCACTCTTCCGCTTCGCGGAGATTGCGTGTGAGCGGAGCCAGTCGGCGATGCGACTGAATGTGTGCGTTCCCCAATATGCCAAGAGAAAAAGGAGTATTTTGTCTCATCTGGAGCACTTCAATCGCCTGTTGTGCATCTTGCTCATTCCAACGAGCAATAGAATCCCCCTCTCTTTGTGGAGACGGGCGTGCTAAACGGTCAGCAATATCGCCTATCAGATCATAGTCCTGGACTTGTTGGAGAGTCATAGGTATCCATTCTAACCCATGGATGAGCCCAAAGAGACCACCAAGCATTGATGCCAGCGTATCAGTGTCAGCAGACTTCGCAAAAGCTATGGTGCGTAATCCAGTGATAGGGTCAGTTACATATACTGAGAAAAGGTACAGAACAGCAAGTGTCGCAACTACTCCGGAGCCTTTCATTTTTCCAAAACAGCCAAGTTGTTCTAGTACCGTCTGATCATTAAGTAATGCTCCTTGCTGTTCAATTGCTTGTTGTATCAGGGTAAGACCAGCGCAAATTTCTTCCACAGTTTTCTTCCACTCGGCTTCATAACTGTGTGAAAATGCATGATTAGCAGCATCCAACCAATCAGTTGTACTACCTTCGGTGTTTCTGGGTAATACTTCCCATTCAGCCCGGTTTTTAAGAATCGCCTGAATGACTCCTCCCAAAGGCAATGGAGTGGCAACACGGAGAACCCACCAGGCAGCATATGCATAGACGATTGCGCCAAGCAGAGCACGTGGATGACCATGGGTTAAAATACCATTGCGCATCACATCGCGTATGAGTTGTTCGCGTGTTTGGCCGTGTTTTAAAACATGAGGTAGGATGCGCATGGCAACACCATTGCCGCCGGCACCAAAATATGACCGACGTTGTTTGTCGAATTGCGTCCACGGATTACTTCCAGATAGCCAGGCACGTGCGGCACGTTTGGTTGCTCCACCACCGCCACGTTCATAGAGCAGCCATAGTGGGATTTCCTGTTTAGATAATGAAGTTACCCACTGCTTGCCACGTAGAATACTCCGGGCTGTGGCAAGCAGCAGTTGCGTATCGTCACTATATTCGCCTGCTTGAATGTGCTGTTCATATGCCTCAAATCGTGATCCGCCCCTCCGTTGCCATGACTGGAATGTGAGAGTGTCTGATGGTGTAAAAACCTGTCCTTGTCGGCCTGAGTTCGATTCTTGCGGCCATCCAAGTGCATCGCCAATAGCTGCACCAAGTAGGGCACCATGGACTCGTTCTACGGGAATACTCTCTGTGAACCTTATTTCAGTCTGTTGCGCATCGCTCATATCATCACCTTATTTCACCAACTTTCGCTCATCGCAGCGCTTTCCTTGCCGCGCCAGTTCGTTCCAGTGTGACGGTCTTGTAAACAGAGTGGGAGCTACTATCCAGGTAAAAGATACGTTCACTTTAAGACATGTGAGACGAACCTGTTCTTTTCGTGCCTGTTTTTCATTTTGTACGATAATCGCTGTAATATAACATTGCGAGATTGCATCAGGAATCAGCACTTCGGCCTGACCATCTGTTGGACAACAGGCTAACATCTGTGGAGTGCGTCTACGCATTTTGCCATGTGCTCCAGCCACCTGCAGTGCAAACAATGCCTGCCATCCGTGCCATCCTGAACGGAGCAGCGCTCCATGTTGAGCGGCAGCATTTCGTGGTGAGAACAAGGCTTCTCGTTCCCATAGCAACGCCGGATCCAGACATAAAATCACCCAGTCTGTAAACAGGTGGTCACGCTCACGAACCTTTTGAAAATACCATGAATTTGGATATTCAACAGAGCAACATATATGATTGAGATGTCCATCAAGGCGTGCAGTATCAGTTACATCCAGTAAATCGGGATAGCGATCTTGCAGTTGCCGTGTTGGTAAAATTGCTTGTGTTTGTGTCAGGACATGCTGTAATTTACGTGATTGCATAAAATGACATAGACGAGTAATATCACGTCGCCTGACATCCCTTTGAATAGCATCATAGTCATTCATCGCCTGGTTACCTGATATAATTTTAGATCATCGGGTAGGAGGGCAGTAAGTTCATTCGTGTAGGTTAAAATTAACCGTACCCGGGCCCGTGTAATTGCAACATATAACAGGCGAGCTTCTTGCGACATTGCTTCATCCTGATCACGGAAGGCAGGAAGACGATCCGGATCAGGAATAATCGTAGCCTCACACCGTGGCAATAAGACAACGTCAAATTCCAGTCCCTTAGCAGCGTGATATGTGCCAATAGATATGCCTTTTGGGGACCAGTTTCGCAGATCGCGATGGAGCCGCTGATACTGGTGTTGCCTGAACTGTCGAATGTAATAATTTTCATCTTCACGTTTTCTTACAAGAATTGCAACTGACTGCTGGCGACTCTGCGCTTCCCGGGCTTGATGAACAACAAGTTGTTGTTCCACTTGTGATGAACTACAATGCACCAGTGTTGGTGGTAATCCTTTAGCGCGTATCTGATTAGGCATAACCAGGTCAGAAACACCTCGAAATGCTGGTGTCCGAGTCATGGCAATAGCCAGTGCTGCAATTTCACTGCTATTGCGGTAGTTTTCCCGAAATTCGTATATTGCCGGAGGTTGTAGTCCAGCAGTGCGCCAGGAAATACGATTACCATAGATTTGCTGGGCCATGTCTCCAAAGAAGGTCAGACTACCCTCCGGTGGAATAGCCAGGACCAGTGAACGCAACATTGCAGGCGTAAAATCTTGCCCTTCATCAATGACAACGTGGTGATAGCGACGTGGCCGATTGTCCCGAGTGAAAGCCTCTTCGACCGCCAGTGCCAGATCATCCCAATCATAGCGAAACCCACGTTGATCACGGAGTTGCCGGTAATGTTGATGAACTTTCAGGATAATTGTACCCTCAGCCTCGCTCCACGCTATTCCTCCAACTCCTCCCCGTAATCTGGCATATTCAGCTCCGTTCTGGATGTTGCTGCCGACAATCCACTTGCTTTCCTCGGCGAAGAACTGGGCCGACATATTCTGGAGTCTGCTGCCCTGTAATTGACGGTGTAAGTTGTTCAACACTTCTTTAATAAGTTGCTCTCGCAGATCAGGTTTGACAATATTATTGTCTGAGAGCAAACTACGGCTACTCAAATAACCACGTGCAAACAGGTGATAGTTCTCAACAGAGACGAATGATGATAACTGCTGTTGTGCAGCCAGCGCTTTGAGATATGTTACAAGTGCTCTGTTAAAGGTGACAACTAGTATTTTCTGGTGCGTCAACGTAGCTAGATAATTGGCGCGCAGAATTGCCATTGTTGTTTTACCACTGCCTGCGGTGCCAAGCACAACGGTGTGACCCTGATCAGGTAGATCGACAACCTCGCGCTGGCGGCCTTTTGGTTCTGGTAGAGACATTGTCTGCAAGTAACCTTCTAAGAGACTGTCGGAAAAGGGGTGGTCATGGGGCGACGGCCCCGAAGCGGGAGTCCCGGCTTCAGCCG
>CAKZQX010000735.1 GCA_937141995.1 uncultured Chloroflexaceae bacterium
GCAGCACAACGGGCGTCGACACGCATAAACGAATCTCGCCGGATCAACCATACCTGACGGAATATATACGCGGTGCAGGGGATCAGCAGTGACAAATGGGGTATGCTATGCTGACGATAGACCGCATCTTGCCGCGATACATTGCGGAGTCAACGAGGCTGACCACTGATCACTGATCACTGACTACGGAAAGCTAAAAACTCAATGCCGGTTATTCCACAAAACCAGGCTGAACCACCACTGATTCTCACCCTCGATATCGGGTCCTCATCAACGCGGGCATTGCTGTTTGACCGGCAGGGACGTGCGGTTGCCGACAGCGAGACGCGTCTGACACATACCCTCCAGACCACGCCCGACGGCGGCGTAGAGGAAGATCCCACCGTGGTGCTCGGACGGGTGATCCGGTGCATTGACGGGGTGCCGGCGGCGGTGGGACCGCTGGCGGAACAGATCGGGGCGGTGGCCCTGGCGACCTATGTCTCGAACCTGCTGGGCATCAGCGTCGATGGTCGTCCGCTCACGCCGATCTATCTCTATGCCGATACGCGTAACGCGGCGGATGCAGCCGCCCTGCGCGCGCAACTGGACGAGGCGGCGATCCTGGAGCGCACCGGCTGTCCGCTCCGCAGCAGTTACCTGCCCGCCCGGCTGCGCTGGCTCCAGCGAACCCAACCTGAGATCGTACGGCAGGTGTGGCGCTGGGTCTCGCTGGGTGAGTATCTGCTGTTGCAGTTCGCGGGGGAACTACGGGTCAGCCTCTCGGTTGCCTCCTGGAGCGGCCTGCTGGACCGGCACACGTTGCAGTGGGACGCGGCACTGCTGACCGAACTGGGCCTTGACGCTAATCGTTTCGCCCCACTGGTGGATCGGGATGCGCCAACCCAGGGGTTACGGACTGAGTATGCGCGCCGCTGGCCGACCCTGGCACGGGTACCCTGGTTTCCGGCGATTGGCGATGGCGCGGCGGCCAACGTGGGCAGTGGCTGCGTCACCCCGGCGCGGGTCGCGTTGACCATCGGGACAACCGGGGCACTGCGGGCAATTACCCCAACGGTGGCGCAAGTTCCCTGGGGGCTCTGGTGCTACCGGCTGGACCGGCGGCGGGCACTGCTGGGGGGCGCGACCAGCGAGGGCGGCAATGTCTTCGCCTGGCTGAACCGCACCCTGCGTCTGGACGATGTCGGCGATATTGAGCAGGCATTGCAGGCGGGTGAGCCGGATGGTCACGGGCTGACCGTGCTGCCCTTCCTGGCGGGTGAACGCAGCCCCGGCTGGTCGGAGCATGGCGGCGCGAGTATCATTGGCCTCAAACTGAGCAGTACGCCGGTTGATATCCTGCGGGCCGGGCTGGAGGCGGTCGCCTACCGCTTTGCGCTGATCGCCCGGTTGCTGGATGCGGCCCTGCCGGGGGAACAGCACTTTGTCACCAGCGGGGGCGCGCTCTACCACTCACCGGCCTGGGCGCAACTGCTGGCCGATGTGCTGGGGCAGCCGCTCTATGCCGCCGCCGAGCAGGAAGCAACCAGCCGGGGCGTGGCGCTGCCGGCGCTGGAAGCGCTTGGCCTGCTGCCGGAACTGGAGAAACTACCGCTGGACTACGCGCAGGTCTACACGCCGAACATGGGGTATTATGAACGTTATGCCGCCGCCATCGCGCGGCAGCAACGCTTGTACGAGTCGCTATCCGGATTTTAGTCGGGTTGGAACCGGCGCTGCCGCCGGGCAGCGCGGGGAGGAGGGAAAATGAGTAGTGCCGTTGATACATTGACCCAGCCGGAGCAGACAATTCACTATCCCGAAAGCGATGGACAACCGATGGCCGACAATACCCGCCAGTTTCGCTGGATTGTGATGATCAAGGAGAACCTGGAGACGCTCTTCCGCGACCGGGCGGATGTCTTCGTTGCGGGCGACCTGCTCTGGTACCCGGTCGAAGGTCACCCCCGTATTTGCCGTGCCCCGGATGCGCTGGTGGTCTTTGGCCGCCCGAAAGGCGACCGGGGCTCGTATCGCCAGTGGGAGGAGGCCGGGATCGGACCGCAGGTGGTCTTTGAGATCTACTCACCGGCGAACACGTTCAAGGAGATGGGCGAGAAGCTTCTCTTCTACCAGCGCTATGGCGTGGAAGAGTATTACAGCTACGACCCGGAACCGGAGAAGAATGAACTGACGGGCTTCCTGCGCGAAGCGGCAGGGCTCCACGCGATTGAAGAGATGAACGGCTGGGTCAGTCCGCGCCTGGGCATTCGCTTCGACATGGCGGGTGACGAACTGCGCATCTTCGGCCCGGATGGCACGCCCTTCCGCAGCCACCAGGAGCTTGAGCAGCGTGCAACCCAGGCCGAGCAGGAGCGTGAGGCTGAACGGTTGGCGCGCCAGCAGGCCGAGCAGGAGCGGGAAGCGGAACGGCTGGCGCGCCAGCAGGCCGAGCAGCAGGCGACCACGCTGGCCGCCAGACTGCGCGAACTGGGGATTGATCCGGATGCATTGCGCGGGGGTGAATGATAGACCAGTGCAAGCGGAGGGAGCATTGCCATGGCAAAACCCGACTATCCGATTACACCGGCGGTGCGCTATCTGCGCCGGCATAATATCGCCTTTCAACCCTGGCTCTACCCGTATGAAGATCAGGGTGGGACGGGCCACGCCGCCACGTCCCTGCAGGTTGATGAACATGCGGTAATCAAAACGCTGGTGATGGAGACCGATGCGCGTCGCCCGCTGCTGATGCTGATGCATGGCGACCAGCAGGTTTCGACAAAGCAACTGGCCCGCCAGATCGGGGTCAAAACGGTTGGGCCGTGCGACCAGGCACAGGTGCAGAAGTCTACCGGCTATATTGTCGGCGGTGTCAGTCCATTCGGCACGCGGCAGGAGTTGCCGGTCTATGTTGAGGCAACCATCCTGGACCTTGAGCGGATCTACATCAACGGCGGGAAGCGCGGATTCCTGGTAGAGATCAGCCCGGCGGACCTGCAGCGCGTGTTGCCGGTGCAGGCGGTTACGGTGGCGGTTGAGAGGTAGAAGGTTGCCTGTGTGCGTTCTGGTTATAGAGCAACCCTACATTTGTCGTAGTGCCGCCTTATGAACTTTGAATTTTTTCATCCGGACATCGCCGCTCAGGCGTCCCGGCTTCAGCCGGACCAGGCGGTCCC
>CAKZQX010000736.1 GCA_937141995.1 uncultured Chloroflexaceae bacterium
TTTGTTTTGATGAACGGCCCGATTCGCCTGCGGCAGCATGGTACTGTTTTTTCTTTTTCACAAAAACATTCACAACGTGAATGTTTTTGTGAAAAGACCGAGAATCTTCTGCCCTGCCGAAGACGATATCCCCCGCCAAACGCGGAATCGTCTGATACATAGCAGCATTGGTCGTTTCGCGGGGTTCGCTCATGTCGTGTTGTTCGTGGTCCAACCTCCCACCGCGTACTTTGGGTTATTGACAGGAGTTACGCGGTGGGCGTGCAAATCGGGCATTTGCCCAGGTCAGAGGCAGAATCGCCTGCGGCAGCATGGTATGGGATCTTCCGCCCTGCCGGAGGCGGATCGGGCTGTTCATGCAGGTGAACACCTGGCTTGAAACCGACCGCGTAACGCGTGTCATTGAGTATTGACGAGGTCGTCCTATGCCGGTTACCATACCATTGCCTCAGCGCGCCCACTTCCCGCTGCTCGGCATTCCGCTCGAAGTGCGCAGCAATAGTCCTGCCGTTATTACTGCGGCAGAGCGTGCGTTTCGCCACTGGCGTAGCCTTGCCCCGGAACAGATTGCATCCGGCGCACTGTTGCGTCTCGATCTGCTGCTGCAGCCGGGAGAGCAGGCCGACACAGCCGGCTCCTCCTTTGTGCGGCGTGGGCAGGGGATGACTATGCTGGCGGCCGGCGGTAGCAATCTGCTACTGGCGCAATTGGATCGCGGGGAGGCGCTCGGTTTTGTAACTCCCGAACTGTTCGCCGACGAGCTGAACTTTCGCGCAGATGTCCTGGAGTGGCTCGCATTTCAATTGGTCAGTACCCACGACCGGGTAGCTTTGCCCGCCGGGGCAGTGGTGCAGCAGGAGCGTGCCGTGCTTCTGGTTGCACTCGATCAGTACGAACTACCGCTTTTGCAGTATGCCTGCTTGCGTGCGGGTCTACGCTTCCTGGCCGCCGAACAGGTTTATCTGGGCCAGGAATCCGGGTTGCGGCTCTGGGGCAGCCATCCGCGCCTCGCTTTGCCGTCGGTTGCGCAGCAGATCTTCCCCGATCTGGCAGCGCAGACGCTGCCGGTGACACGCAATGGCGAAACGCGACTGGTGCTGGATATCGCCGCAGCAGAGGCGCAACATCTGGCGCTCTCTGCCGGGCATGCTGCCGTCTGCCTGGTGCAGCCACACCCGGGATTGTCGAGCATCCTGGAGCCGGTTGATCCGGCCGCGGTCGTTAACCAGTTGGTGCAACGCGCAGCCGGCACGGCCTTCTATCAGGAGATCCGCGAGGTAGCGGTAGCACTGGCACAGGCGGGGGCATACCGCCTGTACGCGGGCGGCGACCTATCGGGAGCGGCGGCACTGGTGCGGAGCCTGGTGTAGTAGAACCAGGTTACAGGTTACAGGTTACGGGGTGAGTCGAGTTGCACCTCGCTTCTTGGCGACCTTTGCGTCTTTGCGCGAGCGTATTTGAATGGTATTATGCCAGGGACAGATAGTTCCTTATGCCGGGCTGGGGACAGGGTGGCGCGCGAGGGAACCAGCCCGGCACAGGTATGGAGGAGGGATTGAGGGCACGCGGGTTGCTGTCGTGTATCGCAGTACAGCGTCCAACAAAGCGCGTTGGTGGGAGAGGTTTGTGCAGCACCTCTCCTATATGCTCATGCTAACGTAGATAGCAGCGGTTAACAATGGGTCAACAGGACTGTCTTCCAACTACAACCCAACGTACTATCGTGTATCGTACGTTGGTGGGGGCCGCTGAGAGACTGTCTGAACAGGTGGTTCGCGTCGGTCACATGTCCATGATGGTTGTACTGATACCAGACAGCGCCCCAGGAGTCCCGGCTTCAGCCGGTTCCGGCCGCACACCGGCTGAAGCCGGGACTCCCGTGCTGGGGCCGTGCAGAAGCGATCTCCATCCAGCCCCTCTGCTCCGGACTCTTGTTCACGATCGCTCCCGCATGACGGATGGGACGGGGTGCCAGGCCAACACTCCCATGACAAACCTTTTTCAGAAAGTCTCTGAGCGGAATCGGGTTTCTCCCCTACGTTAACGCTGGTGAGGTGCAGCGATGCGGGTGTTTATCACGGGTGGAGCCGGGGGTGTGGCGCGGCACCAGGCGTATGCGCTGGCCCGGCAGGGCTTCCAGGTTGATCTGCTTGACATAAGACGGTTTCGTCAGGAGGAGTATCCGTCCGGCATTACCCTGCACCCGGGCGATCTGCGCGACTATCAGTTGTTGTCCCGACTCTGTCCGGGCCGGGATGCCATCATTCACCCGGTTGCGGCCCCATCCAACCAATCCGCCGCTGATGCCACAATCGCGGAAATCCATGCACTGCTGGAAGCAGCCCACCAGTATGCCGTTCCTCGCCTGGTCTGTATCTCCTCCACGGCAGTCTATGCGTTCCCCCAGCCGACACCTATCACCGAAGCTGCACCGCCGGCCGGCAGCGGACTTTATGGTCGGACCTGCCTGGCGGTTGAGCGTATCTGCGAAGCGTATCGGGCGCGGGGGCAGCATATCACCATTCTGCGTGCGCCGCCATGCGTGGTTCCCGATCGCTCCGGTCCATGGTCGCTCCTGTTTGCCCGGGTGCGGAGTGGCAGGCGTATCTCGGTGCTCGGCGCGGGCGATCACCGCTATCAAATGCTGGCCGTCGCCGACCTGACCCAGGCGATACTACTGCTGTTGACCAGTCCATCCACATATACTAATGACACCTTTAATATCGGCGCGCAACGTTTTGGCATGCTGCGGCAGGATCTGCGGGCGCTCTGCGATTATGCCGGGAATGGGGCACGCGTGCTGCCAACTCCTGCCGGTCCCACGAAAGCAATACTCCGATTGCTCGATATGCTGCGTCGTGCGCCACTTCTGCCTCAACTCTACCTCACCAGTGATCGGGATATATTTGTTTCGACGGCCAAACTTGAACAGGTTCTGGGATGGCAACCACGCTACAGCAACGCCGAAGCGCTGATCCATGCCTACCAGGACTATCTGGATCAGCGTGACCCATAGTCCGGCAGTGATGGCCCTATCTAACTTACAGGAGTTACGCGGTGTTCTCCCCCGATGCACCGCTTCGCCTCCGGCAGGGCGGAAAACAACATCCTTTTTGGGAAAAATGTGGCTCGGAGAGCCACATTTTTCCCAAAAAGAC
>CAKZQX010000737.1 GCA_937141995.1 uncultured Chloroflexaceae bacterium
TTCCGATCTCATGCCGTCGGCGCGGAAGCGAAGGCGATGGTGGGCAAGACTCCCGCGAATATCGTAGCGGTACGTCCGCTGAAAGATGGGGTTATCGCCGACTTCGATGTCGTGGAGAAAATGCTGGACTATTTTATTAAGAAGGCGCACGAGCGAGCCTTCAGTCTGGTGCCGCCCCGGCCGCGGGTGGTGGTGGGCGTGCCTTCCGGGGTTACGGAGGTCGAGAAACGCGCGGCGCGGGATGCCACTCTCAATGCGAATGCGCGCGATGCCTATGTGGTTGAGGAGCCGATGGCGGCGGCTATCGGCGCGGGCCTGCCGGTTGAAGAGCCGATGGGGAGTATGATTGTTGATATTGGCGGTGGGACGACGGAAGTTGCTGTGATTTCGCTGGGTGGGATCGTGATTAACCATTCGATCCGGACTGCCGGTGACGAGATCGACGAGGCCATTATTCAGTTTGCCCGCCGTGAGTATAATCTGCTAATCGGTGAGCGCATGGCGGAGAAGGCCAAAATTGCCGCCGGGAGCGCCTATCCCCTGGACGAGGAGATCAAGGTGGTCTTGCGCGGGCGCGATCTGTTGACGGGCCTGCCGAAAGCGGTAGAGGTCAGCAGTGTCGAGATTCGTGAGGGCATCGCCGGGCCGGTCAATAATATTGTGCAAGAGGTCCGTACCGCGTTGGAAGAAACCCCACCGGAGTTGGTCGCCGATATTATGGAGCATGGCATCACGCTGGCGGGTGGTGGTTCGCTGTTGCACGGACTTGACCGGCGCATTGCCGCCGAAACGCGTATGCCGGTGTATGTTGCTGAAGATCCGCTCTCGTGTGTGGCGCGGGGCGCGGGTAAAATGGTTGAGAATTTTGGTAATCGGATCTACCAGGATATCCTGACGCGTACCCAGAGCACGCGCAAGGCCAGGTATTAGGTTGGGCTTGTACGGCGATCGGGACGATTATTGTTATGCGTGATTATCTTGACAATCGTCAAATCAAGTTGTCGGGGCATACACCCCGCCGGCCGCTGCTGCTGGCGGTGCTTTTCTGTGGCCTGGCGCTGCTGCTGCTCTATGGCGATCAGCGCGGTATGCTTGCGCCGGTGCGAGGCGCGCTTGAGCAGGTGTTGAGTCCGGCGGCGCAGCAGTTGACTGCCATCCGCGATGGTGTCACCGGCTTCTGGATGGGGGTTGGCGATGTGCGGCAGTTGCGCGAAGAGAATGAGGCGCTCAGGCAAGAAGTTACCCGGTTGCAGGAAGAGTTGATCGCGCATGAAGAGGCGCTTGCTGAGAATGTCAACCTGCGACAGCAACTGGGGATTGAGGGAGATACGCCCTGGCATCTGTTGGGCGCGGAAGTGACAGTGCGTTTGCCGGATGCCGGTCGGCGTGTGATCCTGATTGCCCGGGGGACGCAGGATGGCGTCAGGCCCGGCATGGCCGTGGTTGGTCAGACGGAAACCGAGCCAACAGCTCTGGTCGGTATTGTTGAGGAGGTCAGTGTTCATACGGCAAGTATCCTGCTCATTACCGACTTTGGTAGCCAGATCAGCGCGCGAGTGCTGCACGACACGAGTTCAACGCTGGGGTTGGTACAGGGTCAGTGGCAGCGTGGGTCACGCCTGCGTCTGGCGGATGTGACGCGTGATCTGCCCCTCACTGTGGGGGATACGGTTGTCAGTGCCGGATTGACCAGTGAACTTAATTTGCCGCTGGCGCTGGCCGCCGTACCTGATGGCATACCTATTGGTGAGGTTGAGTCCATCAACACGGATGGACATACGCAAGTGGCTGAACTACGGCCCTATGTTGATCCGGATCAAGTTAAATATGTATGGGTAATTCTCAACCAAAGCGAATAGAAGAGTTCCTGATCCGTGAGATTCTGCTCATCTTTGGTCTGGTTGCGCTGGCGCTGGTGCAGGTGACGCTGTTGCCTACTCCGCTGGGTTTTCCACCGGCGCTGCTGCTGATTCTGGCGATATGTAGCCTCCTGGTTGGTATTGGCGAGGGTGAGTCCCATCCCGAGAGTAGTGTCGCGGCGGCGATCCGCTGGGCTTTTTATGGCGGTATCGGGCTGGATCTCTGTTCCGCTTCACCGCTGGGCAGCCATGCGCTGGCTTTGCTGCTGGCGGTGATCCTGGTTACGCTGGTGACACGCCATCTGCGTGTGGAGGGCGAGGGTCTGCTGCTGCCGATTCTGGCGGTGCTGCTGGGGATGCTGGTGTATGAGGGAATGCTGGCGCTGTTGTTGTATGGTCCGACGCTCGCGCAGGCGCTTGCGCCGATAGACTGGCAACGCTATGCGGTTGTGGTGTTCTTGCCGAGTATCCTGCAGGCACTTATTCCAACGTTACCATTGTTTATGCTGTTGCGCCGGCTTTTTCGGGCAAGATAGTTTACACAACGTATGCAACGACTAATTCTGCTACGACTGGTGCTGCTGCTGGTCGTTTTTGTACTGGTTGGCCGCCTCTATCAACTGCAAATGGTGGATAGCGATGCGCGGCGGTATGGCAGTACCATCGAAGATGTAACCACCCGCTATGTGCCGGTACCACCACGCCGGGGCGAGATCCTGGCGCGTGACGGCAAGACCCTGCTGGCCGAGAGTGTGCCGATTTTTAATGTGGCCGTGCTGCCGGGTAGCTTGCCGCCTCCGGCTGCGGAACGGCGCAGGCAAGTGCTGGGGCAACTGGCACAGATGGTTGAACTTACCAGTACATTGACCCTGGCACCGGCGCACTGGCTTCAGCAGTCGCCTGCGTTGCGCCGCGATCTGGCCCAGGTGACAACGCTGGACTATGCGACCGCGCCGGACATGCAGACTGCCGTCAGGCATAGCGAGGTGTTGACGTTGACGGTGCCGCCGGAATATACCCTCGATGCGATAAAACTGACTCGGGTTTACAGCCATGTACTGACGTTCGCCAATCCGATTGAGCCGATGATTGACCGCAGCAATGTGCCGGGCTATCAAACGGTGATTGTGAAAGAAGATATTACGCAGGAGATGGCGCTGGCGTTGCGCGAAAACAGCACGCATCTGCCTGGTGTGGTTGTGGTGCAGGATTACCGGCGGCGCTATCCCCAGAGTGAAAGTGTCGAGTCATTTTCTCATCTTCTGGGCTATATTGGTCGTATCAGCGAGTGTGAACTGGTTGCCGAGAATCCGGCTCCCTTCTGGGTCAGCAGTTTGATGGACACGGTAAGCCATGTTGTCAACTGCCCACGATTAGAGAAGGAGATTAACCCGGGTATTCTGACGCGCGGTATGCCGCCCTATCGCCATGATGACCGCATCGGCAAGGATGGGCTGGAAGGCAGCTATGAAGCGGAGTTGCGCGGCGAGATGGGCGTGAACTCGGTATCGGTCGATAACCTGGAGCGCCCCGTGGATGCGCTGGTGACGGAAATCCCGGTTCTCGATGGGCATAACCTGGTGCTGACAATCGATCTGGAATTTCAACGTCAGGTTGAGACAATCATGCGGCGCTGGATCGCTGAGAGTGAGCGCCGACGCTCAGTTTCGGGTGCTCACAAAAGTGAGTATGACCCGATTACCAGTGGCGTCGCAGTGGTCATGAACCCGAAGAATGGGCAGGTGCTGGCCATGGTGAGTCTGCCCACATACGATAACAATGTCTGGGTTGATCCTGATCGTTCTGCGGATCTCCAGAACATCCTCTACCCGGATGACCCCGAGGCACGCGAAGAACTGTTTCGTCTGGCTCCGCTGACCAATCGCGCTATTGCCGGGCGTTACCCACCGGGTTCAACCTTCAAACAGTTTGTTGGTGCAGTCGCGTTGCAAAAGGGAATTGTTGCGCCGGATACCCGGCTGTATGATCCGGGCATGTTGGTGCTGGAGGAGCGCAGTGGGGCCCTCTTTGTCCTGCCGAATTCATCGCGTCGGAACAACGGCGAGATTACAATCTCGGATGCGATGATGGTTTCCTCGAACGTCTTTTTTGCCTCGATTGCCGGTGGTAATGATCAGGCAACAAACCTGCGGCCGGATGATACCCGGATTGACGGCCTGCAGATCAGCGGATTGGCCGAGGGATTGGCCTGGTTTGGGTTTGGTGAGCCGACCGGCATCCGGTTGTCGGGGGAGGCTGCCGGGCGGGTGCCGACACCAAACTGGAAATCGCATGTGCTGCGTGAACCCTGGACGACGGGTGACACCTACAATATGGCGATTGGTCAGGGCTATATGGAAGTGACGCCGCTGCAACTGGTCAAAGCGGCGGCGGCCATTGCTACTGACGGCACCATCTATCAGCCGCAACTGGTGCAGACGATTACTGACAGCAGTGGTACTGTTATCACCGAGGTACAACCGGAAGCGGTTGGGCGTATTCCGGTAGACCCGGCCTATCTTGCGGTGATGCGCGAGGGTATGCGGCGCTCGATTACCGAGGGAATTAATGTGGCCGCGCGTGATGATTGTTCGGGGTTGCGGATTGCAGGTAAAACCGGTACGGCAGAGTTTGGACCGAATATCGAAACTGCCACAGGCGATATCACCCGGCAGAGTCATTCCTGGTTTGTAGGGTTTGCGCCCTATGAAGATCCGCAAGTCGCCGTGGTAGTGCTGCTCGAAGGCACCGGCGATCTCAACGATGGTTCAGCAACGCTGGCCGTTCCCGCTGTTACCCAGATTATGCAGACCTACTTCACTGTCACACCGCCGACCGAAACCCCCTGGGACTGCCCGGCGCTGCCGTCGTAAGTCGGTTGCGTCGTCAGGTGTGCGCCGTTTCGGCAGTCTTAGAGCCTGTCTGAAAAGGGTTTGTTATGGGAATACGGCCCC
>CAKZQX010000738.1 GCA_937141995.1 uncultured Chloroflexaceae bacterium
GCTTGAGATCTTGCAGTTGCTCCGCTCCGGCAGCGCGGGTGACAATATGCAGTTCGGGACTCAACTCACGCACGCGGTGGGCGATTAGCTGCACCCCCAGCGCCTCGGGCACCGTGACCAGCAGCAGGCGCGCATGATGCACCTGCGCCGCTTCCAGCACAATCGAACTGGTGGAGTCGCCAAAGATAACCGGGATATTCTCCGACTTGGCCCGTTCCACCACCCGCTGATCCAGTTCAATCACTACAAAGCGTACCCCTACCCGCTGCATCACGCTGGCGGCCGCCCGCCCGACCCGCCCATAGCCTGCGATAATCACATGTCCATGCAACTGCTCCCGTGGCAGGTTAAACGTACTCAGCTCCTCGCGGGGCACATAGCGCCGCCAGAGCCGATAGAGCGGCACCGCGCTACGCGAGAGGAACGGCGTCAGCACCATCGTTACCAGCGCCGTCGCCAGCACCAGCGCGTAGAGATCATCTGAGATGGCATCCGCGCTCACGCCGACGCGCGCCAGCACAAACGAAAACTCACCCACCTGAAACAGGCCGAGTCCGATGATTAGCGGGGCGCTATTGCCATAGCCAAAGGCGCGACTAATGCCGCCAAAGATCAGGCTCTTGCCCAGCATCACGATCAGCACGGTAAACAGCACCAACCCCAGATTGGCAAAGAGAAACGCCGGATCAAGTAGCATCCCGACCGAGACAAAGAAGAGCATACCGAAGACATCGCGCAGCGGAATAATATCGCTCAACGCCTGGTGGCTATAGTCCGACTCGCTCAGGACCATACCGGCCACAAACGCCCCGAACGCAAACGACAGGCCGAAGAGATAGGTACCATAGCCGATGCCCACCCCCAGCGCCACCACGGCCACCAGAAAGAGTTCGCGCGAGTGCCAGCCGGCAATAATGCGCAGCAGCCAGGGCATCACCCGCGTGCCGACAAAGACCATCGCCGCCAGGAAGACCGCCGCTTGCAGCACCGCCAGCCCCAGGATCGGCAGGCTCTGCTCAATGTTGCTCAACGTGGGCAGGATAATCATCAGCGGCACCACCGCCAGATCCTGCATAATCAGCATGCCGATCATCACCCGGCTTGCCAGTGTGCCCATCACCCCTTGCGACGCCAGGGTTTTGAGGATAACCATCGTGCTGGAGAGCGCAATCAGGGAGCCAAACCAGAGCGACTCGATCCAGTCCCATCCAAAGAAAACCTGCCCGACCAGATAGCCAAACGTGATCGTCAATGCAATCTGGATAGGCGTCCCGATCAGGGCCACCTGGCGCACCGGCTGCAGTTCCTTAAATGAGAACTCCAGCCCCAGCGCAAAGAGCAGCAACGCCACCCCGATCTCCGCCAGCAATTCGATATCATGGATCTCCGTAACCGTCACCCCACCTGTGTAGGGTCCGACCAGCACACCTGCCAGGATATAGCCCAGGAGCAGGGGTTGGCCCAGGCGCTGCGCAACCAGACCTCCCAGCAGGGCCGCCACGAGGATGATGGCAATGTCGGCCGCAATGCCCATAGCAACCTCCTTTACTTCTCTTGAAAATAGTTTCTGGGGATACCTTTACCATACCAGGATATACCGGGAAGTGCAAGACATCGGGTAAAAATGGCGGGGGGAGAACAACGAACAACGAAGCAGAGAATAACGCTATGGTGTCTCAGGCGGCAGCCATGCTGCCGCCTACGGTTTACCCGAGGGGAACGATCCGCCTCCTCGACAGCGCCATCCCCAATCAGACGCAGCATCGCGGAACACAAGTCCGCATCAGCCGTTTTGCATTGTTCGCGCATTGCGCCGCGTTCGTAGTCCAGGCCATCACCGCGCATTATTGTCAGGCAAGCGCAGGCCACGCTCCTCGCGCTTCGGGTCCGGCTTGAGCAGCGGGAGCCGTTCCGCCATGCCGGTCAGCGTGGCTCTCCCTGTGGCGAAGGCCGGGAACCCTGCCGCTTCAACGACTGAAAGCATTGCCGGCTGACCGGCAAAGGCGACCGTATGTCCGGCAGCTTTAGCGGCCCGATCCGGCGGGAGCAGTGGCTCGAACTGCCGCTGCCACCCGCGAAGCTGAAGCGGAAACGCACAGTGTCATCGATTGCCTTTCCGGGCGGCAGCATGGCGACCGCACTCCATGACTTTTAGCGGAAGGGTGACGCACTTAGCAGGCCCCCCGGTCCCTCCGGGCTGTTCCAAGTCTTGTTAGGGCCGCGCGGCAGGACATCCGGGTCAATATTGTTGACGTAGATATCCCGATAGTTGCCCACTGCGCGCAAGATCTGGTAGGCAAAGTCATTTGTCAGCCCCAACTCTTGACCAATGTTGCCGCGCTCTCCCAGCAGGCGCGCAATATCCGGGTTATCTGAGTTCCGGAGTTCTTCAACATTTGCGGCATTAATGCCCAACTCTTCGGCATAGATCGTGACAAACACCGTCCAGTTGACCACATCGGCCCAGGTGGGGTCGTCTTCGATATAGACCGGGCTATGCGGTTCGCGCGAGATCTGCCCGGCGAGAATATTATGATCATCCGGGCTCACAAACCTGGTGCGCCGGGCGACCAGTTCTGAAGTATCGGCTGTAACCGCATCACAGCCGCCCCGCTCATATATGTCATAGACTTCGGCGACGGTATTCCGGCGGTTCAATTCAAACGGGATGTTGCGCGCGGCAAACTGATCCTGCAAGTTCTGCTCGGTGTCCGAACCGGCCAGGACACAGATCGTCCGGTTTGCCAGGTCTTCCAGCGTTACAAAGCCTTCATCACGGTTGACCATAAACCGTTGCCCATCGTGGAAGATCGTCGGGCCAAATGCCAGCCGAATGCCGGAGTTGGGCGGGTTCATGCCGGCGTCGCGCTGGGCCAGCCAGGCCACATTGTGAAACAGCACATCGATCTCGCGGTCGCTCACGGCGGCGAAGCGCTC
>CAKZQX010000739.1 GCA_937141995.1 uncultured Chloroflexaceae bacterium
GGCCTTCTGGCGGCAGCACGGCGAGCCGCTCCTGCGGAGTGCGCCCTACGCCGAGATTGCCCCGCACCTGGTCTTGATGGCCTTCCTACATCGGGTGGTCAACAGCGGCGGCACCCTGGAGCGCGAGTATGCTATCGGCACCGACCGCATGGATCTCTGTCTGCGCTATGGAGCGGTGACACTGGGGATTGAGTTGAAGGTCTGGCGGGACAGGCGCAGTGATCCGCTGGCGGCCGGACTGGAGCAACTCGACAGCTACCTGGCCGGGCTGGGGCTAATGAGCGGCTGGCTGGTGATCTTTGATCAGCGGAGCAACCAGCCACCGATTGCCGAGCGCACCTCTACCGAGGAGGCGACGACAGCCAATGGACGGCAAGTGACGGTCATTCGGGCGTAGGGTGGGCAGACGGTTGCGCCGGGGCCGGTCAGGATCATGCTATAATCGGCCTATTCCGGTGGCGAAGAAGGAGCAGATATGACACCTGGGCAACCCGAGCAGGCCATTCAAAACGAGCACGACTATATTTTGCAGACCTACCCGCGCCCCGATTTTGTACTGGAGCGGGGTGAAGGCGCGTATCTCTATGACACGGCGGGACGGCGCTATCTCGACTTTGTGGCCGGGATCGCGGTCAATGCCCTGGGCCATAACGATCCGGCGATTGTGCAGACCCTGGCAGAACAGGCTCCAAAGCTGATCCATGTCTCGAACCTGTATCACACCATTCCCGGCGGGGAACTGGCGAAGCTACTGGTCGCAAGTAGCCCGGCACTTGACCGGGTCTTTTTTAGCAACAGCGGCACCGAAGCCATCGAGGGTGCCATCAAGTTTGCGCGCAAGTTCGCCCGCGAACGGCATGGCCCGAACAAAACCAGCATCGTCGCCTTTGAGAACTCCTTTCATGGGCGGACTATGGGCGCGGTGGCAGTGACGGCCCGCGAGAAATACCGCCAACCGTTTATGCCGGTCATGCCGGGCGCACGGTTTGCTCCCTTCAATGATGTTGCCGCGCTTGAGGAGGCCATCACCGACGATGTTTGCGCGGTGATTGTCGAGCCGGTGCAGGGCGAAGGCGGGCTGCATGTTGCGGATCAGGCGTTCCTCCAGCGTATCCGCACCCTGTGCGATCAGCACGGCGCACTGCTGATCTTCGATGAGATCCAGTGTGGTATGGGGCGGACGGGGACGCTCTGGGCGCACGAGCCCTACGGTGTCCATCCCGATATTATGGCCCTGGCCAAGCCGCTGGCGAACGGCTTGCCCATCGGCGCAATTCTGCTGACCGATCAGGTCGCCGGCGTCATCAAGCCGGGAGATCACGGAACCACCTTCGGTGGTGGCCCGCTCATCACCGCCGTAGCCCAGGTAGTCTTTCGCCGCATAAGCGACCCGCAGTTTCTGACGCATGTGCGGCATGTGAGCAGTTACCTGGACGAGGCGCTCCAGGACTTTGCACAGAGCCATGCTGACCGGGTGCCGGCGGTGCGCGGGCGTGGGCTGATGCGCGGCCTGCAGATCACTGGTTCGGCAGCAACAGTACGGGCCGCTGCACATGATGTGGGATTGCTCGTTGCCACCGCCGGCGAAGATGTGGTGCGCCTGCTGCCCCCGCTGATTATCACCCCGCAGCATGTAGATGAAGCTATGGCAAAGTTGGCACAGGCACTACAATAAATCACACGAGGTACACGGTGGATGATCAAACTGAGCATTTGACCCCGGTAACGGCACATTTCGCCTGCGGCAGCATGGTACGTTTTGGGTGAGCAACTGCGTACCTCGTGTAAATCAACGAACTACACAATCATCCAGCGCCAGACCACAAAAGATAGGACTTCCGTTCCCTACAAAGCAATAAATAATCTGCGTTATAATGGGAGAGCGACAACACCTGAGGGTGTCCGTCGCTCTCTTTATCTGTGGTATCATCATTTGGCAGCCAGCCATCAGCCAGGTTTAGCAAGTTCAGTATCCAGGTGACAACGGAGGAATGCGGGGTACCACCCAGCGTGGCCCCACTCGCCGGGGTTGTTTCTCTGTCGCTCCAAAACGACCGCTGGTGGCTGACCGTTTGCGAAAGGGAAGGGGCCGACACATGCCGGTCATCGCAGTTATTGGCGCTCAGTGGGGCGATGAGGGCAAGGGACATATCGTCGATCTGCTGGCGAACCGATCACGGCTGGTTATCCGTTACGGTGGGGGAAACAACGCGGGTCATACCGTTGTGAATGAGCAGGGCACATTCAAGTTGCATCTGCTGCCATCCGGTATCTTCGATCCGCACACAGTGAACATTATCGGCAGTGGCGTGGTCATAGACCCGGCGGTGCTGCTTGGTGAACTCAACGAGTTGCAATCACGCAACATCGATACCTCCCGACTGTTTATCAGCGAACGTGCCCATGTCATCATGCCTTACCATGTAATGGAAGATAAGCTGCAAGAGCAGGCGCGCGGCGATAGCAAAATCGGGACGACGGGGCGGGGCATCGGTCCGGCTTATTCCGATAAGATGGATCGTGTGGGTATTCGTATGGGCGATCTGTTGCACGAACAGACGCTGCTGGAGCGACTACGAGCGGTGCTGGAAGAGAAAAATCGACTGCTGACCAAACTCTATGGGGTTAAACCGCTCTCGCTGCATGACACCTACCTGCGTTTCCTGGAATATGGGCGTCAGCTTGCCGATTATGTAACGAATACGCATCCGATTATTCATCGTGCTCTGCAACGAGATGTACCCGTGCTATTAGAAGGAGCGCAGGGTGTGCTGCTTGATGTAGATCACGGCACCTATCCCTATGTCACTTCATCACCACCGGGAGCGGCTGGAGCCTGTCAGGGAGCCGGGATCGGGCCAACACACCTCAACTCGGTGATCGGCGTCTACAAGGCATACACCACGCGGGTAGGCGAAGGGCCATTCCCCACCGAGGTACAGGGTCCGGTGGCCGATGCGTTGCGCCAGATTGGGAAGCCCTGGGCGGAAGTCGGTACAACCACCGGACGGGCGCGCCGTGTGGGCTGGTTTGATGCAGTCATGGCCCGCTACGCCGCGCAGATCAATGGGATCGACACCGTCGCAATCACCAAGCTTGATGTCCTTGATACCTTGCCGGAGATCAAGATCTGTGTCGGCTACAAGCTGCACGATGCCGAACTCGACTACCCACCGACCACCGTGGCGGTGTTAAGTCAGGTCGAACCAATCTACGAAGAAATGCCGGGCTGGCAAACGGCGACCAGTGGAGCGCGCCGCTTCGAAGATCTGCCTGAGGCAGCGCAGGCCTATGTTGCGCGTCTCTGTCAGCTCGTTGGTGCCCGACTGGGCCTGATCTCGATTGGTCCCGAGCGCGACCAGATTATTGTTGTGAGCGAGGTGCTGTGAATCTGATCCGGATCGAACGCCTTGCTGATGATTGATGTATATCAGTTATAAAAAACAGGTCATTCAGATCCAGGAGTTCTCCATTCTACCCGGCGTGCCGGGTATCACCTGCGATAGTGTATCCTGATGGTCCTCCATTCAAGCAGTAGAATAGTACTGGCAGGCAGGCCGACGATCCGGAATGTAAAGAGTTTTCTCAACTGGTGGCAGTTGACAGAGCGCCGGGCAGTGTGCTACTATGACGCGAGATAGCATCCACCTGGAAAGTTTTTTGAGGAACTATAGTTGACAGCCAGTCCTCAGTATACCGGTCGGTAGCATATAGTCCAAAGATGTACTCCAAGGTAAAAGGAGCCGTCTTCACGGTCTATTGCTATTACCGGTATATTCTGTTGTTTTCGCCGTGCCATACTGTAGCGCTTGATAGGAGTTAGAATCTTATGAAGTTACAAGAGTATCAGGCTCGAGACCTGCTGGAAAAATTCGGCGTTCGTGTTACCGGAGGCGGTGTTGCCACATCACCGCAGGAGGCACGGAAAATTGCCGAACAGATTGGAAAAAAAGTCGTTGTGAAGGCTCAGGTGTTGGTTGGTGGGCGCGGCAAGGCCGGGGGCGTAAAGCTTGCCGATACTCCGGCGGAAGCAGAGCAGGTTGCCGGGCAGATCCTCGGTATGGATATCAAGGGATTGACCGTTGAGAAGGTGCTGGTGGCTGAAGCCGTTACCTACCAAAAAGAGATCTATCTCGGCGTGATTCTTGATCGCGCAACCAAGCGCGTCATGATGATTGCCTCCGCCGAAGGGGGCGTAGAGATTGAAGAAGTTGCCCGGACCAACCCTGATGCTATCATTAAAGTCCCCGCACATCCCCAGTTGGGCCTCCTCGAATATCAGGCCCGCGAAATAGCATTTGCAATCGGATTGACTGACGCAAAACAGGCCCGCCAGTTTGCGCAGATTGCGACAGCTCTTTATCGCACGTTTGTTGAGGTTGATGCCTCGCTTGCAGAAATTAACCCGCTGGTTATTCTTGACGATGGTACGCTACAGGCTATCGACTCGAAGATTCTGCTTGATGATAGCGGTCTTTTCCGCCATCCCGACCTGGCATCCCTGCGCGATACCTCCGATGAGCCGGAGGCGGAACAGCGTGCGCGTGAGGCCGATATTACCTTTATCAAGCTTGATGGCGACATCGGCTGTATGGTGAATGGGGCCGGGTTGGCTATGGCTACCATGGA
>CAKZQX010000740.1 GCA_937141995.1 uncultured Chloroflexaceae bacterium
CCGGAGAAGTCGAAGTAGATCTGCCCCGCGTAGAGGATCATCGCGACCCAGGCGACGGGGCCGTCATGGGGCAGGAGGGCACCCGTGGCCACCAGCCCCGCCCCCCCCGCCACGCCGAAGGTTACTCCCAGCAGCAGGGCTAACCCCAGTTTTGCCGTGGTATGCTGCGGTACCGGCTCCATTGGCAGCGCGGCCGGCCGGCGTTGCACCGCTCCCGGCGCATCGGGGGCAAACTCCATCTGCTGCTCGTCCAGCATGTAGCGGATCGCAGCACTGATAGCCTGGCGGCGCTGAATTGCCCGGTTGCGTGCTGTCAACTCCTGCTGCACGGCGCTATCGGCGGCGGCGCAGACCTGCAGGGCCGTTTCACGTTCCGCCGTTGCGGTCAAACCAGCCGTGCCACAGGCCGCGTCGAGTTGGGCATTCCGCGCGTTGATCTCCGTAGTCCAGAGGTCATAGCGCGACTCCAACGCGCGGGTCAGATCCTTCTGCTCCTCCAGTGGCAGATTCTCGACGCTGATGCGGTCGGCAATCGGCTCAATCGGCAGGCTCAACGGAAACGCCTGCAACTCGATAATATCGCGTAAATAGATCTCGAAGGGTGATGTGACCGGCTCATCATTCAGAGCGACAACTAACTCCCAGCCAAGCAGATTGCGCAGCACCTCACGCCCACCGGCGGCGCGAATCTGACGGGCCAGTTCGGCGGCACCGGCGGTTGCCAGCATCTGGGCCTCGGGCGCGGTTGGCGCGATACCCCGCACCTGCACCACTCCCGGTTCCTGGGGAAGATACTCAACATGAAATCCCGGTGAACCAAAGCGTAGCTCAGGCCGGGGTTGGGCCAGAAAGCGCTGCCTGAGCGCACTGGTAGTATCGTCAAAGGCAACTTGCAGTCCGGTTCTACCCGGCGCAACCTCGTTGTAAATACCTCCATACCGCGCGGCATCGAAACGCGTTTCGGCGGCTGTCAGGTAGATCACCGGTTGGAACAGTACGCGCGGGGCCGCCACCGCCAGGGCTCCCAGGATGCAGAAGAGCATCCAGAGCCACTGGTAGAGTTTCAGACCGGCGTGCTGTGCCGTCAGAGTGCCGATCCAGTGTGGTGTCCGAGTTGTAGTCTTCGGTGGTGTTATGCTGTGGGCCATGCCTGCACCTCGATGGTTGCTCCCGCCGGGAGATCAAGAATGAGCGCGTCATGAACTAAAGATTGTGAACGTAGCGTGGCAGTGCGATCGTAACCATCTACCGCAACCCGTTCAACCGCAAATGGCAGGGTTAGCGTCAATCCTTCCAGGTTCTGGTCGCTGTTATTGCTAATGGTAAAGACGAATACATCATCTTCCGGGTTCTCGGTTCCGCGTTCCGATTTCGCCGTGCTCACTTCTACCCTGTCCAGGGTCTGCTGCCAGTCGGCAATCTCGGGTAGCGGCGCGATCCAGATATCTTCTTGACCGGCGGCGTAGTCCACCACGCGCTCCCAGGTAGCCTGCTGCTCCGGCGTCACCACTTCCTCGGTGTGGGCCCAGAGGTCAATCATACCGCCGACCTCCCGCGCCCGGTTGATCTGCGCTATTGCCCGGTCAGCGCTCTCCGGCGTCAGGTAGAAGTCGGGGCAGGCCAGGATCTGCGAGTGTCCGGGCAGGGATTGGCAGCGCGGCTCCAACACCATACCATCGGCATCCTGGGGGAAGAGATTGTACTGTGCCTGGTCACTCAGGCGCGTCACCGATGTCACCCCCGCCGCAGCCAGGATCTTCCAACCGGCATCGCTCATCCCGGCACTGCTACTCCAGGGAAAAGCCAGCGAACGCATGGGCGGTACACCGCGTTCGGCGGCAACCTGGTTCCAGGCTGCAATATCGGCCTGCCAGTCCTGCGGGCCGACCAACCCGGCATAGAAATGGCTGAAGGTGTGGCTCTGGATGCTCTGCTCTGCCTGCTGCAACTGCGGCACCAGGTCGCCAAAATACCAGGCCGGGTGGCTTTGCACCGTACCGTACGGATCGAGGGCAAACCAGGGGGTTGTCTGCCACTGATCGGAGGACCAGCGATTTGCCGGATTCGCCCAGATGTAGGTCGGGTTATGCATAAACTGGATGCGGGCAGTATTACCCAGCAGAAAATTATAGCCGGTTGCATAGTATGTTGCGCGAATACCGTAAGGTCGAAAAATATCGAGCGTGGTGGTAATTCCCTCACGCATGCGCAGTCCGCGCTGTTGCGGGTCTTGGTCGGCATAGGGATCACCCACCGAGCGCGAGTGAATCAGCCCGCCCATTGCCGTCTCCCAATCGAATGAGAAAGAGAGCGCCGCCCGGTTGCCGTTCGGCCAGGGCGCAAGTGTCGGCAAGGATTGCTCTTCCCTATCGGGGGGGGCGTTGCTGTCGGCAGCCAGTTGTGCGTTGCCGATAGCTCTGCCGCCGCTGCGCAGGCGCATCGCATCAAGATAGACCCGGTCATCCGAAGATGGGTGAATGCGGACCAGCAACTTATCCGCGTCGGGAGGAGCCCGCACCGCCACCCGAAGAGGCGACCATCCGGCGGGGGGATTTCCCGATTGCCAGAGTACCACCGGCTGCCAGAGCGAACGATCATCGGCGATGATCTGCGCCTGTGCATCCTGCCAGTGAAACGAGACGCGCAGGCGGGTGGCTGAGCCCTGCTCCGAGTCGGTCAGCGCATAGCCGGTAAAGCAGTAGTTCCGGCCGGGTTGCACCTCAATCGGTGGCGTCTGAATATAGTTAGCGATGCCAATCAACTGGAGCGCGCGCCCATCGCCATCGAGCACAAAGCCCTCGCCGTCGATGGCAGGGCCGCGCAACTCCACACCGCCGGCTGCACGTTCCCAGCCCGCGGGCATGCCCGCCTGATCGCCGGGAAGTAGCTCGGCATTAGGCAGCAGATTCTCGGCCAGCAGCGGCACATAGGCGCAGCGGTCAATGCGCTGCCGGAAGTAGATCCCGACTCCCAGGAGGCCCACCAGCAGGCAGAAGGTTGTCGCGCCAAAGAGTAACCGTCGTGAGACCATGCATGATCCGTCGTGTGTAAACCGTTGTCCGTACGCTAAGACAGAGCGGCGCGCCGGCGGCGCTGGATTTTGTGCGTATATTACCCGGCACACGCCATCTATCCATACGGCGGTTCATTCTAGCACAAAAGGCGGGGAAGATAAAACGGAGCGTAACAGTTGACGGTTAGGGGCAATACCGTTCAAATACGCTCGCGCAACGCCGCAAAGAGCGCCAGGAATCGCAAAACCTCTGTACCTTTGCGGCGTTGCACGAGCCAGTCAGGTCACACTCACAGGTTTTGCGGTGAGGGGGTAACTGTTAGAGCCTGTCTGAAACGGGTTGGTCATGGGGCAATACTTTTCAAATAGCAGAACCTGTGCGGTAGCATGACAAACCGGGTGGTTGC
>CAKZQX010000741.1 GCA_937141995.1 uncultured Chloroflexaceae bacterium
TCGAGGTCGCCGATACCGGGCCGGGCATCGCGGCGGAAGATCTGCCGCACATCTTCGACCGCTTCTACCGCACTGACCGGGCCCGCGCCCGCGAGACCGGCGGCAGTGGCCTGGGACTGGCGATTGTGCAACGCCTGGTGGAGGCGCAGAACGGACAGGTCAGCGTGAGCAGCACGCCCGGCAAAGGCACAACATTTCGCATCCGGTTGCCGGCGGCGACGGACGTTGTAGTGGCACAGTAGCCGCCGCCACTGCTTAACACAGGCTTAACAGACTCCCTCTACACTGGCGTGTGCCGGCAACGCATGGACAGTTTCTCCAACACATCCAGTCTATGCTCCTCACCTTGAAACCGTTCCGCTGCGTTGCGTGGCACGGAAAAAGGAACAGTCAACGAGGTGATCTGTGAACTACAAGCAACCTGGCTCCGTTTTGCCATGGAAACGTATCTGGCCGCAGGTTGTCCTGCTACTGGTTCTGACCGCCGCACTTGCGGCCTGCACGGGTGCGCCCGCTGAGGAGCCGTCGCCTACCAGTATGCCCGCGACGACGCCTGAAGCAACAACGCCTGAAGCGACGACGGAGGCTGCTACCTCTGAGAGCGACACGGGCAGCTTATTATCCGAACCGTTTCTGCAACTCCCGACCGCTGACACAGTGCGCGTCGTCTGGTTTACCGATTTTGCGGGCAGTGAACATACCCTGACCTACACCCCGAACGGCGAGCCGGTTACGGTGGCGGCAACAACAGCGAAGATGAGCCGCATGTACGAAGATGGCGACTCCACCCTGGCCGACCAGACCTACAGCGAACTGACTGAGCGGGATGTCTGGCGGCACGAGGCAGTTGCCACGGACCTGCAACCGGATCAGCGGGTGCCCTACACGGTTGCCAGCACCACCGACGCCGGCGATACCCTGGCCAGCGCCGAATACAGCCTGCAACCGCTGCCCACCCCCGGCACAGAGATGCAGATCCTGCTGACCTCCGACCAGCAGAATCGGCAGATGTCGGCGGCCAACTTCCAGAAGGTCATCGAGACGGTGGGCATGGTCGATGCGGTCTTTTTTGCCGGGGATATGGTGGACTATCCCCACCGGGCTTCGGAGTGGTTTGACCGCTTCGACGCGGCGTGGCTGGAGGAACCCGGCGAAGCGGGGCAACCGGCGTACCCGGCCACCCGCCCGGCGTTCTTCCCGGCATTCCAGGGAACTTACCAGGATCTCTTCCCGGAGTTTCCCTACACGGGTGGGGCAGTTTTGCAACACGCGCCGCTCTTCGGCGCTATCGGCAACCATGAGTCACCGGGGCGCTGGCGACCGGAGGAGCATACGATCAACCAGATGGATAACGACCCACAGCCGCGCTGGTATGCCGCAAAGCGCTATGAGGAACAACAAGAGGAGATCAACCCCGAGGGCGACCCGGCGGTGCGCGAGCAGTGGATCCGCGATAACTCCTACGAGTTTACGGCCTACCGCGAGATCTGGAACCATCCCGAAGATGGGCCACGCGGCGAAGAATATTATGCCTACCAGATTGGCGATGTCTTCCTGATCTCGATGAATGTCTCGCGGGTCTGGCGCACCTGGGATGTCAGCCCGGAGTCACGCAGCAAGTTTACTGAGAATGTGGAGATGCTCAACAACCCGGATGAGTGGGGCTTCGGGGATATGTGGTTCGAGACGTTTGATGCCGGTTCGGAGCAGTACGCATGGCTGGTTGATGTTCTGGAGAGCGAGGCATTCCAGAATGCGCGCTACCAGGTGGTGATGGCGCACCAGAGCAGCTTTGGCCTGGGCGACAATGTGATCCCCGCGCTGGCGAATCGCACCGTGACGATTACCTACGATGACAATGGCGAGGAGGCCAGCACGACGCTGGTCTGGCCGGTGGATCAGGATCGCTGGGAGCGTGATGTTGAGCCGCTGCTGGGCCGGATCACCGCAATACGCTACGACTACCCGATTGCCGACGATGTCTGGAAGAACGATATCGAGCCGCTACTACTTGAGCATGGGGTTGACCTGGTGCTCAATGGGCATTCACATCTCTGGAATCGGTCGGTGGTTGATGGGATGCACTACCTGGAAACGTCGAACGTGGGCAATACCTTCGGCGCATACTACAGCGATGACGCGGGCACTATCGCCGAGCGCGCCGCCTGGGCCGCCAGCTTCTGGGATGAACTGGAGACGGACGACTCACGCTGGGATGCGGCCGACTATCCGAGCACGGGTGATCTGCATGGCCGCGAGCCGATCTTCCCGACCGAGTTCAACCCGATGGCAGAGCTTGACCCGCTGGAGGAGAACAACCGCCCGCTGCCGTTTGTGAGCAGCAATAATCTGACGGTGTTTTCTATCCTCGACACGGCTACCGGAACGGTGAGCAGCTATGTGTTTGATGTGCGCGATCCAACCGGTGAGACACGCCTGTTCGACCAGTTTGTGATTGGCGAGGAAACCGCTGACATAAGATGATCCGGACGGAGATCGTTGATGAGGTAGGAGGCGCAGCATGCTGCGCCTCCTACTTTGAACCGAGAACAAACTCCGCCCCCGCTGCATGTGACTTGCTTCATTCTCGGTTCTCAGCTCCTGGTTCTCTATCCACTACTCCCCACCCGCGGCCCGTTCAGCCTCGATTACCTGCTGGAACGCCTCAAACGGCTGCGCGCCGATAAACGGGCGACCATTGATAATAAACGTCGGCGTGCTCTGGATCCCAATCGAGCGCGCATCCATTGTCTGGTTCCGAACGAGATCGGTATACTTCCCACTATCCAGACACTCATTGAAGGTGGCGGTATCCAGATCTAAGTCAGCGGCGAACTGCTTGAGATTCTCCCGGCTAAAATTACCATTGCCCTGTGCCAGTTGCGCAAACAGCAGATCATGGTACGGCCAGAAAGCCTCCTGGTCCGCCGCGCACTCGCCGGCCTCGGCTGCATGGATCGACTCCTCCGACAGGATGGCGATACTCTGGTAGCCAAAGCGCACCAGGCCGCTCTCAATATATGCTTCCTGAAGCTGCGGACTGGTCTCCGTCGCAAACCGCCCACAGAATCCGCATTTGAAATCGCTAAACTCAACAATGGTGATCGGGGCATCGGGATTACCTTTAAAGTGGCGCGTCTGCTCGGCAACCGCTTTTTCCAGGGTTTCCCGGATACCCTGGGGTGCGCCGGTATCTCCGCCCGCCGCCGGGGCAGGTTGGGCGGCAGTGGTTTCGGAGCGCGAGGTGAACATGGTTGTGCCCGCAATGCCTAGCACAGCGCCAAGCAACACACCGACGGCGAAGATCGCCAGGGTGCGGGGTGAGGTTAGCGCTGGTTTCGGTGTATTCGATGATTGCGGCGCTGGTTCAGATGTATCTGGTGATTGCGGCGCTGGTTCGGATGCGTTCGGGGTTCCTGGTTGCTCATCGTGTAAACTCAACAGTTGCCTCCATCGTGTTAGCGGTGAATATAAAAAGTGCTACTATTGTACTCAGATTTACCGCGTTGTCCCAGATCATCTGGGTAGAAATACGCGCAATTGGGGATCAGGTAGTTGAAGCGGGAGTCGCGGCGGCTGCCTGCGCATTAACACTGACTTCGTGCAGCACCAGGAGCAGCAGCGCCAGCAGCAGCATAAACGGCCCCAGGATCTCCAACCCCGATCCCCGGGCCAGCACTCCCGCCAGACCGGGCAACCCCGCCGCTCCGACATTTGCGGCGGCAACCTGAAAGCCGATTGCGTGGGTGGCATAGGCCGCACCCAGGCGGGCCGGTGTCTGCGCAATCAGCAGCGGAAAGATCGGGGCCAGCATAAAGCCGATCAGGGCCAATCCCAGAAAACTGAGCAGCGGCAGCGGATTGAGCCAGAGCAGCAGCACGCCCACCAGAATGCCGCCCATACTCCCGCGCAGCAGCGCCGTGGTGCCGAAGCGCTCGGCAATCAGGCCAAACAGGAGCCGCCCCACCGTCAGGCTGCCCCAGTAGATACTGATCCAGACACCGGCAACATCCGGGACAACCGCGCGTTCCTCGATAAACAGACTGTAGGACCACTGCCCGGCGGTCACTTCCAGGCCGGTGTAGATAAAAAAGATAGCGATACCCAACCAGACCAGCGGGCGCCGCAGCGTTGCGCCCATGCTGACGGCCGGCGTGGCCGATAGCTGTTGCCCGGCTGTATCCGCCGTCTGCACATCTGTCTGATTCTTCATCTGACCATCCTGCCAGCGTCGCCGGGTAATGCCAAAGCAAATGACCATACCGCTCAAGACCAGGCCCACCAGCGCATAGCCCCAGCGCCAGGATTGATCGCGGCTCAATACAAAGGTCAGCGCCAGTGGTCCCAGCGCTGCCCCCAGACCGTAGCAGGCGTGGAGCCAGTTCATATGCCGGCGGGTGAAATGGGCGGCGGCATAGGCGTTAATGCCGGCATCAATCGTCCCGCTGCCCATCCCCAGCAACAGACTCATCGCAACCACCGTCCACCAGGCGGGGGCCAGGGCATACCCAAACAGACCCGCCGTCAACAGCAGACTGCTGCCAAAGAGCACGCCGCCAACGCCCAGACGTGTCACAAGTCGCCCGGCATTAAAACTTGTGAAGATAAATCCGATCGTAAAAACTGCCAGCAGGATGCCCAGGTCACTCAGCGGGCGCATAAAGGTTGTGCGTAGCGCAGGCCATGCCACCCCCGGCAGGCCGTCGGGCAGTCCCAGGCAGATAAAGGCAAGATAGGCGATACTGATGAGCAGAAGCGACGTACGTTTCATAGTGATGATGGTGATTCCTTCAATTACACGCGTTACGACGGGACACTTCACTCGATGGAAGCCCGATTCGCCTGCGGCAGGGCAGAAGATTCCATGCTTTTTCACAACATGTTTGCACTATGTGCAAACATGTTGTGAAAAAGAAAAACGTACCATGCTGCCGCAGGCGAAGACGGCTGTTGTGAGCCTATGTGT
>CAKZQX010000742.1 GCA_937141995.1 uncultured Chloroflexaceae bacterium
TCAAACGTCCGGTTTGAACGCCCACCGCGTACGTTGTGTCATTGACAGGAGCTACATAGTTCCGCCTCCGGCTCTCCTACCGGACGGGGGATACGTTTGAGCATAAACCGGATCGTCATGGGCATGCCCTCGATGATGCGGAGATCCGGCTGCCCAACCGTAGCGCGCGGGGAATCGACGGGTATACGCTGCTGAGCCGGCCGGTTGATGTGATCGAAACCGCGCGGGGTTGCACCTTATGTACGACGGCACAACCGCCGTGGTCCGCACAACAGCGCTCCCGGCGGAGGAGGTTGAGTATCTGCGCCAGCAGGCCGAGCGCTGGATGAAACTACGCCATCTGCCGCATGCCTTCATGCACAGCCCGATCTTTGTGCTACGCAATGGACTGCGGATGATTCAGCACACCTTCCGGGGTAGCACGCTCAAGACCTGGATCGGGTAGACCTGGATCGGGTTGAGAAGATGAACGCCAGGCCTTTGCGCGCTATCAGGCCCACCGCAACGCGGAGCGGGACTACTTGTGAGCTACCGTTAGGATGGCGGGACTACTGGCGGGTCTCGCCCCAGCGCATAAAGATTGCGCCGACCAGGACAATAACCAGGCCCATAAAGAACATCCCCGGAATTGACATCGGATGGACACCCTGGCTGTTCAATGCTATCGCCGTGACGGCCAGCGTCACCAGGGCGGCGGAGAGCAGCAGGGTGCCATCATTCCACATGTGCGTGATAAAGTTATGAATGGACGAGCGGTGCAGGTAGATGAGGAACATAATGAGCGCGAACAGGCTGATCCATAAGATAACGGCCATAACTCCATTCCTTGCTGTTTGCAATAAACCGTACGATACCCTGATAAACCGGAGATTATGGTTGCGAGGTGTGACGGTGACGGACGATGGATGTAGATCTTGCCTACCAGTATAACGCGCTCAGAAACAAATAACAATATCATGAACCAATCGTCTATAGCCGGACTTACGCGATGGGTGTGCAAACCGGACGTTTGGCCCCGGTAATGAACCGGCAGACAATGTGACCAGATCAGCCTCTCCCGGCAGGGGAGGGCGCGTCGGGACCATTGTTCTATTGACCGGAAACCTCAAAACGCTGTAGGATAGTTAAGCGATCGTCTACGCACACGGAGTACATTTCTGAAGAAGCGCAAACCGGGAGCCGTCACACCCGGAATGCCGCTCTCCTATCCCATCGGCACAGCGAGTTTGTGCTATCCGGATGGATGCGGTGCGTTGTGCTTCGGCGTACCACTATCTCCGCCTACAAGCTCGAGCTGATAGAAATAAGGAGCCCGCTATGCGTATCGCCCCCAATCATCCCCGTCTGCGTATCGTTGCAATCATTTGTTGGGTTCTTGGTGGCTGGTGGGTGGTGCAACTGGCTTTGCTCAATCCCTTTGCCCACACGCCGCTACTAACTGTCGCCGTTGTACTGATCAGTGTGGTCTTGCTGGCTGTCGGTATTGCCTTCTGGCAACTGGCAACCGACAAACGCGCCGGGGTGGTGCTCGATACAAAGGGGTTGATGCTCAATCTGGGCCACTCGGCCGCTTTTGTCGCCTGGGAGAACATCGCCGACGTTGGTGTCAGCCGGCACTGCTCCCATCTGCTGACGCTGGGTAGTAACCAGCAACTGGGCTTTAAACTGCGCGATCCAGATGCCTACATCCAGAGCTATGAAGTCCGGCTGCCCGCCGCGCATGGGCCGCTGGCACACCTGCTCCGCCTGCTGGACCGGCTGTTACGCCCCTTGCAGCGTGACACGAAGCTGCCGACAGCGCAGCAACTGGCGCGCAGCCGCGCCAGGACCGGCTATGATGTACTGGTTCCGGAGGCGCTACTGGGCGGGCGGGCTGAGGCCTTTGTCGAGATGGTGCAGTCCTACTGCTTCGATCCTCGCCGGCGCCAGATGTTGGATAAATAAGAACTGAGAATAAAGAACTGAGAATAAAGAACAAAGAACAAAGAACAAAGAACAAAGAACAAAGAACAAAGAACAAAGAACAGATCGCGCGTGTATCCAGCGGTTTGTCTCTGTGTTCTTTGTTCTCTGTGTTCTTTGTTCTTTACTGTTCGGCCAGTTCGGCCAGTTCGGTCCAGCGCTCGAAGGCGGTTTCCAGGTCGGCATCAACCTGGGCCAGTTCAGCGGCCAGTTGCTGGTAAGCCTGGTAGTCTTCCCCCACATGGTTGAGCCGTTCACCCAGTTCGGCCTTCTGCGTCTCGAGAGCGGTGATGCGCTCCTCCAGTGCCGTCAGTTCGCGGCGCTCTTTGTAGTTCAGGCGGCGCGGCCCGGACTCCTCTTTCTCCTTGCGCTCCGACTTGCCGGAACGTGGCCGGGGTTGCGCCGCCTGGGTTGCGGCGCGTTCTTCTTCTTCCTGGGTGCGATATGCCTGAAACAGGCTGTAGCCCCCCGGATATTCACGGATCGTGCCGTCTCCTTCAAAAAAGAGCAGATGCTGCACCGTGCGATCCAGGAAGTAGCGGTCATGCGAAACGACAATCACCGCGCCATTGAAGTTGTCGAGGTAGTCCTCCAGAATAGTCAGGGTCGTAATATCCAGATCATTCGTCGGCTCGTCCAGCAGCAGCAGATTGGGCGCAAACATCAGTGTGCGCAGCAGGTAGAGCCGTCGCCGCTCACCGCCCGAGAGGGTTTTGATCAGCGACCACTGAGCATCACGCGGGAAGAGAAAGCGCTCCAGCATCTGCGCCGCCGACACGAGCGCACCCTCCGCGTCCTGGATGTGCTCAGAGGCATCGCGGATGTAGTCGATCACCCGTTGCGACTCATCCAGTTCAATGCTTTCCTGATCATAGTACCCCAGGTGGATCGTCTCCCCCATCTGGATCTGCCCGCTGTCGGGTGGTACGCGCCCGGCAATGAGATTGAGCAGGGTTGACTTGCCGCTCCCGTTGGGGCCAATGATGCCCAGCCGATCATCCCGGCGCAACGAGAAGTTGAAATCGTTGATCAGGGGCTGATCGCCATAGTTTTTACCAATATGCTCTAGTTCCAGCACGCGCTTCCCGATCCGACGCGCGGCCACGTCGATATTGACGGCACCCTGGGCCGTCTCCGAGGTCTGCTCCATCAGGGTATGTACCCGCTGGACATGCGCCTTCTGCTTGGTTGTTCGTGCCTGCGCGCCGCGCCGCAACCATGCCAGTTCCTTGCGCAGGAGATTCTGCCGGGCATCTTCGGCGGCGATGGCCTGTGCCTCGCGGGTGGCCTTCTGCTCCAGGAACTGCGAGTAGTTCCCGCTGTGCGTGTAGACGCGCCCCCGATCCAGTTCGATCATGCGGCTTGTCACTCGGTCCAGAAAGTAGCGGTCGTGGGTGACAACCAGTAGCGCCAGGTTACTCCGCGCAATCAGATCTTCCAGCCATGTGATGGTTTCAGTGTCAATATGGTTCGTCGGCTCATCCAGGATCAGGAGGTCGGGTTGGTCAATCAGCACCTGGGCCATCGCCACCCGCCGGCGCCGCCCCCCAGAGAGTTGTCCCACCGGCGTGTTGATGTAAGCTGCCAATCCGAGTCGGGAGAGGATCGCGTGGGCGGCCGTCTCGGCATCCCAGGCATCCAGCGTATCCATCTGCGGCATCAGTTCATTGAGGCGCGCCTGGAGGTGCTGATCGTGCGGCGCGTGCGCCAGGGCCTCGGTTGCGCGTTCATATTCGCGTAGCAATTCAATTTTGGGCGCGCTACCGGCAAACACCGTATCCAGCACAGTCAGGTCGGCCGCCAGGGCCGGGTTCTGCGGCAAGTAGGCTGCCCGCATATTATTCGACAGGGTGACACGCCCGCTGTCAGGGAGCTCCAGCCCGGCCACAATTCGCAGCAGCGTGGTTTTGCCGCTACCATTGACGCCGATCACGCCCACGCGGTCGGTCTGCTCCAGGGCAAATGTCACCTCCTCGAAGAGCGGATGCTCCCCATACTGCTTACTGACGCCTTCAACTGAGAGAATAATCATAAATATCCTGCGTCTGCTCTTTGCCGTCGATCACCAGCTACCTTCAGATAATACCACAGACAGTGATTGTCCTGGAAGACGATTGATGCAGGCGAAACATTCCAACAGAAAACTATTCGTTGTGAAATTATACACGTAGTGCAAGTATTTCGATTCATGCAAACCTATCAGATCTTTTACTTTGGCCCGACTCTGGCGTATACTCTTTTCTTAAGCAAACCACAAATGACGACAAATGTTGTCCTGGTGCCGTAGCATCACTAGAAACAGGTTCTGGGAGTCGTCTTTCTGCGGAGAAAGATGTGCGATGTATGGAACGACACCAGTCGGCTTCTTCTGATACTCATGACAAATACGACATGTGACCATTCACCCAGGCGTATGCTATGGATGGCGGTTCATCAGGGGAAGCGTGGTTCTGTGCGTTATGGCCCTGGGAGGTTTCTACCGAATATGTTAACGGTAGATGATGTAAAAAAAACCGCGCCGAAAGAAAGGACACCGACAATGAATGCCACACGCCAACTTGAGCAACTGCTGACTGACCTGGTTATCACCTGGCCCAGCGATACGGACAACCCGGCGGTCAAGGCTGCCTGTGACTACCTGGAAGTCAACTGCGGTATCTCGATCCAGCCGGGTGAAGGCAACGAGGGGATGGCTGCCAATCATCACTTCGATAACCTGACCGAGCAGTGGTACTCGCTTTAATGCTTTAGTGTGGTAACGGTTTCAGGCTGCACAATGGTGTGCAGTATGCCACGATCCCCGGGAGGCTACCAGACAACGGCTGGTAGTCTTTTTTTATGCCTGTCTCTCCGTTACCTGCTCAAGGGCAGCCTTTGTCGCCGGATTCGCATTGGAATGCGGGCGGTGAGACAAGCGGCGGACGCGCTTCTGCACGTCCCTACGACAAACGGCCTGCATCTGCATGACTCTCTGCTGCCCTGGTCATATGACCAGGAGCAAGACTCATCAAATGTCCATCGCTGTTCCATCCAAATGGTTGACGCCGGTTGCGCCGCTTTCGGGCATAATAGTGGCGAACGAGCGCTACCTCGTTCAAAACAAATTCTCCTGGTGTCACGCCTGGAACAGCGTGGTATGCCGACACCGGATGACCCGGTCGTTACCCACCAGGGCACCCGCGAACCGGGTATAGGCAGGCACGCGCTGCCTGAAGGAAGTAATGTCAACAATGCAGCTTCAAAACCTGGTAAATCTGGAAGGCAAGCAGGGTCTGGTTATCGGGGTGTCAAACGCGCGCAGCATTGCTTATGGGTGTGCCCGCGTCTTCCACGCATGTGGGGCGGAACTGGCGATCACCTACGGGCATCCCCGCAGCGCAGCATTTGTCCAACCCCTGGCCGAAGAACTGGAATGCTCCCTTGTTGCTCCCTGCAACGTGGAGTACTCCGAGCAAATCGATGCGCTGTTTGACCGGATCCGCACGCAGTGGGGGCGGCTGGACTTCCTGCTGCACTCAATTGCCTTTGTGCCGCGTGCGGATCTCTGCAACCGCGTGCTCGACTGCTCCCCGGCCGGCTTTGCGCGCGCGATGCACATCTCCTGCTACTCCTTCATTCACATGGCCCGTCTGGCTGCGCCGCTGATGCACGATGGCGGCTGTCTCCTGACTGTCTCGCACTACGGGGCAGAAAAATTTATCGAACATTATAATATTATGGGGCCGATCAAAGCGGCCCTGGAGAGCGTCGTGCGCTACCTTACGGTGGAGCTTGGTTCCAGCGGTATCCGCGCCCATGTGCTCTCCCCCGGCCCGCTGAGCACCCGCTCGGGTAATGGTATTGCCCACTTTGATGATGTGATCCGGAGCGCGGTCGAACGCGCCCCCCAACATCATGGCGTTTCGACCGAGGATATCGGCGCAATGGCCGCGTTCCTGGTCAGTGATGCCGCTCGCTGGGTGACTGGAAATACGGCGTACGTGGACGCAGGCTACCACGTTATGGGCTGAGAGGAAATCACTCATGGATTACATCGAGAATCGCACCTTCAACGAGATTACGATTGGCGATACGGCCACACTGCAACGCACAATGACCCGGAAGGATATTGACCTCTTTGCCGTCATGTCGGGCGATGTCAATCCCGCCCATGTGGACGAAGAGTATGCCCGAAGCGATATTTTCCACAAGATTATTGCCCACGGTATGTGGGGTGGGGCGCTAATCTCCACGCTACTTGGCACCAAGTTGCCCGGTCCCGGCACGATCTACCTGGGGCAGACCCTGCGCTTCCGGCGGCCCGTCTCTCCCGGTGATACGATCACGGTCTCGGTTACGGCGCAGGAGAAGGACACCGAGAAGAACCGCATCACCTTTGACTGCCGTTGTGTGAACCAGCATGGCGACCTGGTCATCAGCGGGAGTGCCGAGGTTGTCGCCCCAACTGAGAAGGTCAAGCGACCGCGCATTGTGCTGCCGGAGGTGCGCTTCCACAGCAATGGTGAGCGGTTGCGGCAACTTATCGCCATGGCCGAGGGGCTGGAGCCGATACGCGCGGCGGTGGTCTACCCCGTGGGGCCGCACTCGCTGCTTGGCGCAATCGACGCGGCTCAGGCCAACCTGATCCGGCCGGTGCTGCTCGGTCCCGCGGCCCGGATTCGCGCTGTCGCCGAGGCGGAAGGGCTGGATCTGTCGTCCTACCCACTGATTGATATTGAGCAGAGCCAGGATGCGGCGGCCCGGGCGGTCGCTATGGCCCGCGCGGGCGAGGTGGATATGCTGGTGTCGGGCACGCTGCCCCCGGAAGAGCTTATGCTGGAGGCGATGTCCCACGCGCACGGGCTTGGTACCGAGCGGCGCATGAGCCATATCTTTGCGCTGGATGTGCCGACCTACCCGCGCCTGCTGCTGATTACTGACGCCGGGGTCAATATTTACCCCAACCTGGAAATCAAACGTGATATTGTGCAGAATGCGATTGATCTGGCGCATGTCCTGGGCATAGACATGCCCCGCGTGGCGATCCTGTCGGCGGTGGAGACGATTAAGCCGCGCATTCACTCGACGATGGAGGCGGCGGCGCTCTGCAAGATGGTTGATCGCAAGCAGATTACCGGCGGCATTGTCGATGGGCCGCTGGGGTTTGACAGCGCGGTGTCAAAGGATGCCGCCGATATCAAGGGCATTGTCTCGGACGTGGCGGGCGAGGCCGATATTCTGATGGTTCCGGATCTTGAGTCGGGTACCATGCTGGTCAAGCAGCAGCAGCATCTGGCCGATGCCTACTCTGCCGGGGTGGTCATGGGGGCGCGGGTACCGATTGCCCTGACCAGCCGCTCCGAGCATCCGCTGGGCCTGATGACCTCCTGCGCCATTGCACTGCTGGTAGCCCACCGGCATATGCCCCAGATCGACAATGCGCAATCGGCCCTGGTCGCCATGCCACGTTCAACCCACAATGGCGTCGCGGAACCGATGATCTGATCGGAATAGGGTGGCGTATAGCTGCATGGCTGTGGCAACTTCACTACAGTCGTGCCGCCTTCAGATGGCCCTGTTGCCGGGGAAGCACTTGAAGGCGGCACGACAATCGGCAGGCGCATTGCTGAAGAATCCGCGCGATAAACATTATGTAAACCGATAAAGACTTACACAAGACCAGTGGAGCGCCCCGGCCGGCACCGGTGCTTTCGCGCCCTGTGTTCGTTGCGTATCATGCATGATTCACACGAGTTACGCGGTCGGTTCCAAACCAGGTGTTCACCTGGATAAACGGCCCGATGCGCCTCCGGCAGGGCGGTACCGGTCATCCTCTGTTCCGGATCTGAGCGATTGTGCTGTTGGTCCAACCGGCTGCTTGCCACAACGCGGCAACGATGCTAAGATGCCTGCTCAAATCGTGGAAAACCATTATTCTGTCACCTGAAAGTGATTATGCGCAATTCGATGCATCTCCTTGTTGGGTTACTGCTGTTCTTGCTGGGAGCCTGCGATGCGGGGCCAAGGCGTACTGCCGAGATGGTGCCTACGCTGGAGCGGTTGCCGACTGTGACCCCGGTGCGCCCGACTGAGCCGGTCACGCCGCGTCCCTCGGCGACCCCCGTTCTTACCGCCACACCGACCGTACCGCCCCCAACGCCCACGCTGATCCTCACCGACGAGGGGCCGGTAACGCCGAGCATGGCGCAGCTTGACCTGGGAGCCGAGCGTTACGCAGCCCTGGGTGATCCTGATGCACCGATCACCATCGTGGAGTTCTCCGATTTTGGGTGCTCCTTCTGTCGGCGCTTTGCTCTTACAACGTTCCCCGCTTTGCGGGAAGAGTATATCGATACGGGCAAGGTTTATTATGTCTACAAGGATCTGCCGGTGGTGAGTCCCAAGGGCGATCTGGCGGCCCAGGCGGCGGAGTGTGCCGGAGAACAGGGGCGCTACTGGGAACTGCACCAGCAGATCTTCCTGCTTGATCCCGATGCCTGGAATGGCACGGACGCGGCGGCAATGGCGGCCTTTCGTCAGGCGGCAACGGATATTGCAATTGACCCCGCTGTGCTGGAGCAGTGCATCACGACTGAGAGCTACTCCGACGATGTGCGGCGCGACTTCGAGGAGGGGCAGGCGCTCCGCATCTTCGGCACCCCGGCTTTTTTCATCAATGGCAAACTGCTCAGTGGAGGACAGCCGATTGAGGTGCTACGCGAGATCCTCGATGAGGAACTGGCTATGGAATAGGCAGGGGCGCAGCATGCGGTTACTCTACCGGCAATCCATCCCGTTCATCATCTCTGCGTTCTCTGTGCTCTCTGTGGTTATGACAAATCAGTCAACTGTTGCCGTCACCTGGTTCGTCTTCGGGTCAACCTGGCTGCTCTCCAGCGGCACCCAGGCGTTCTCATCGCGGTAGGCCAGATATAACCTACGTGCGGGATCATCGGCATCCTCCAGTGCTTCCGGCACATAGGTGACAACCAGGGTCATCGTCGGTGATAAGCGTGCCGCCGTCAGCCGGCATGCTGCCAAAGCAGGGGTACCAGGTTTTGAGCGCGTTACGGATCTCAGCGCGCAGCAGTTCCTCGGTTGTGCTAACGATGCTGAAGTCATCATGGATGTCATCGGCTTGGTGGATGAACATCCCGAAGACATACTGGCGCGGCACGGTTGCCAGGCAGCGCTTGAAGGGTAACTCGATCCAGCCGCCCATGGTCAGGTAGCTCTTGCCGTTCAGCCCATAGCTGCCCCCCTTCCAGGCCAGACGCATCGCGGCCTTAAAGTCGGCGGCAATAGCGCTGCTCTGCCCCAGTGTAGCCGCTTCTTCATCAACGATCTTTTTAAAGAAGGAAGAGTTATTCTGGTTGCTCATCAGATCATAAAACTGCAGGCGGGTCTGCGCATTCAGAAAATCGGTCGCCACGCCCTCGTAGAGCTTCCCGGCATCGCGCAGCGTAAGCCGGTTCGGATTTCGCACCGCCTCGCTCCCGCAGCCCAGTGGAAAATAGCGCCCTGGCACTGGCAACATTCGTCACCGGAATTATGGCCGGATTTTTTCTGGACCTACACCGAGTCCTGGAATCCGCAGGCGCTTCCGGCGGACTGGACCGCGATGTGGGCGGCCTGGAATGAGGCCAATGCCCTGCGTACCGGCGTTGTCCTCCTCGCCTTTGTGCTCTATCTCATAACGCTTGTGATCCGCACATCGTCGGCGCGCCTTGATCGGCGGTAGGGGCGCAGCACTCGCTTGCAATACCGCAAAGATCTCTCAGAGACTGTCTGAAACAGTGGTTCGCGTCGGCCACACGACCATGGATGGTTGCACGGATAGCGGACAGCGCCCCAGGAGGCCCGGCGTCGTTTGGTAGGGCGCTGCGCCCCTCAGAACGGGAATCGCTCCCATCCTGAGCCGACCCTCCTGTTCTGGGAAGCACATGCTGTGCGCCTCCTGCTATGTTCCGCGTTCCATAGTTGCCTGGCAGTCAATACAGAGAATCGCGTAGGGGAGCGCTTCCAGGCGTTCCGGGTTGATCGGGCGACCACAGCGCGCACAGGTGCCGTAGGTGCCCGCATCCAACCGCTGCATGGCCTGATCAACCTGCGTCAGCAAATCCTGAGCGTTGCTGCGAATGGAAATATTCCGCTCCCGCAGAAAGAGCTCGGTCGCCTCGTCTGCGGGATGCTGCTGGGCACCATACGAGTCCTTCTGGTTCTGATTGTCGATCGGGGTTGCATCGATCTCCGCCTGCAACGCCGCGCGTTCCTCTTCCAACCGCCGGCGAATTGCCTCTGGTGAGTTTAGCGTAGCCATATGTTTACCTCCTTCGTTGCTGGTATGGCTCTATCCTGGATGACTCTGCAAGCTCTGTGCCAGGAACAAAATCAGTTGCAACCCGCAAATATGTCGTATAATAGCTTTCTGTTCATCACATCTCTCGCGGTTGCACACTATTTGCATAAACTCCTGGAGCGATTGTATGCGCGCATCCGGCGGCGTCAGCGGCAGGTGGGTGCGCGCCGGGCTGAGCAAAAGTAATGGAGTCGAACAATATGGAACATTCGGGAACAGCCATCACGCGAGTATCGACCGGCATTAATGGTCTCGATGAGATTTTGCATGGAGGGCTGAAATCAGGCCGCGCCTATCTGGTGCGCGGCGGTCCCGGCTGCGGGAAAACAACCCTGGGACTGCACTTTCTGAGTACCGGCGCGGCCCGTGGGGAGCAGACGCTCTATATTTCCCTGGGCGAGCCGGAAGCCCAGATTCGTGATGATGCTCAGGGCTTGCAAATCCCCCTGGACAACATTACCTTTCTCGATCTCAGCCCTTCCCCGGAGTTTTTCTCCGAAGGCAGCAGTTACGATATTTTCTCTCCCGCTGAAGTGGAGCGCGAGCCAATGATGCAGAGCATTAGGGAGTCGATTGAGACACTGCGACCGGCGCGGGTGTTTGTTGACTCGATGACGCAGTTTCGCTACCTGAGCACCGACTCGTTCCACTTCCGCAAGCAGGCGCTCTCGTTTATGCGCTACCTGGTTGAGCAGGATGCTACCGTTCTGGTGACTTCCGAGGGCACGCAAGAGATCCCGGATGATGATCTGCAATTTATGGCGGATGGCATTATTCACCTGGACTTCGGCGCGGAGGGGCGCACTATTACCATCTCCAAATTTCGCGGCTCATCGTTTCGCTCGGGCGCGCACTCAATGTCGCTATCGGAGCATGGGATGGCGGTCTTTCCGCGCCTGGTTCCGAGCAAGCAGCGGATCGAGCAGGTGCTGGAACCGCTCTCCTCCGGGGTGCCCGAACTGGATGAGATGCTGCATGGCGGGATTGATCGAGGCACCTCCACGATTATCAGTGGGCCAACCGGAGTGGGCAAAACGACTTTTGGGATGCAGTTTATCAAAGAGGCGGC
>CAKZQX010000743.1 GCA_937141995.1 uncultured Chloroflexaceae bacterium
AAGCAGTAGACCTTGCGGAAACTCAGCATGCCCGCCTCGACATAGAGTTGTCCGGTCTGGGCCAGGTATGCGTCTCCCAGATCAAAATACTGGGTGGCAAAGAGATTAGTCGTACCCTCGGCCGTGGTTGCCGTCAGGATTGGCGTGTCAAAGCGGACAAATCCCTGCGCGTTGAGCCACTCCTGAGCGGCAGCGATGACCTCGGCGCGCACCCGTAGCAGCGCATGCTGCCGGGCCGAACGTACCCAGAGGTGCCGGTGCTCCATCAAGAACTCGACGCCATGTTCTTTCGGACTGATCGGGTAGTCCTGAGTCAGATGAATGATTTCGATGTCCTGAACATCAATTTCATAGCCACCCGGGGCGCGTTCGTCGGCGCGGACAGAGCCGGTGATCCGGCAGGAGGCTTCTTGCGTCAACTGCTGGGCAGCGGCAAACACATCTTCGCTTACATTCTTCTTGAAAACGACGCACTGGATGGTACCACTGCCGTCACGCAGTTGAATAAAAACAAGTTTGCCTTTGCCGGTTTTATGGTAGACCCAACCGGCCAGTGTGACGGTCTGGTCTGCGTGGTGCGCAATGGTCGCAATTGTAGCAGTCGGTAGTAATGACATGGATGTCTCCTGGAATTCTTGCAGCTTTTTATGCCAGTATGCCATGATTTGATCAACAGAGCAAATTGACAGCCGGCGTTTGCTGCGTCATAATCGAGAGTGTCAACTCATCGTCCAATGTCGGGTGATGCATCAAAGAGGTAGGTTCTTATGGATATCCGTCGCTGGCAAGCTGACCCGTCAGTGCAGGCTGCCTTGCAGCATCTGGCTGACGTCAAAACAATCGGTAATACTGCTATTGCGATACAACAGGTTCCCGCGCCAACATTTGATGAAGACCGGCGCGGCGCGCTGGTCGAGGAACGCCTCGCGCGTCTGGGCCTGTCTGATGTGGAACGTGATACCGTGGGGAATGTCTACGGACGGCGGCCTGGTCGCGCGGACGGTGCGGCGCTGATGCTTGCGGCCCACATTGATACGGTCTTCCCGCTTGAGACCGATCTGGCAGTGCGCTATGAAGGGGATCGGATCTACGGGCCGGGGCTGGGCGATAATAGCCTGGGTGTGGCCGGTTTGCTGCATCTGGCTCAGGTCTTTCAAGAATATGACCTGCCCAACCGCGGCGATATCTGGTTTGTGGGTGATGTGGGTGAGGAGGGTTTGGGCGACCTTCAGGGGATGCGGGCGGCGGTGGCGCGGCTGCGTCCGCATCTGGGGGCGGTGATTGCGCTGGAAGGTTGCGATTTCGGCAAGTTGCATCACCAGGCGATCGGTGTCCGCCGCTACCGGATTGATGTCACTGCGCCGGGGGGGCACTCCTGGGGCGATTTTGGCAGCCCCAGTGCGATTCATGTGCTGGTACGGATTGCTGCGCAACTGACGGAGTTGTCACCCTCAATTGATCCGCGTACGACGTTCAATATCGGGGTCATCAGCGGTGGTACTTCGGTGAACACAATTGCGGAGGAAGCCAGTCTGCTGCTGGATATGCGTTCGGTCGAAATGAATGCGCTCAATGCCCTGGTGCGGCGTGTGGATGTGATTATCGCGGCGGAGGCGGCCCGGCACTCGCGGGTGCGCGTCAGCGTGAAGACCGTCGGCAACCGGCCGGCGGGTGCTATTCCACGCAACCATCCCCTGGTGCAGGCGGCGACTGCGGCGTACCGAACGTCGGGAGCACTCGTCAGTTATGTGCAGAGCAGCACTGATGCCAATATCCCGTTGAGCGAGGGTATCCCGGCGGTATGTGTCGGCCTGACCGATGGGCGCAATGCCCACCGCCAGGATGAGTATATCCTGCCTGCGAACCTGGGGCGCGGTATGCAGGCGCTGCTGCTGCTGGTGCTGGCCGCGAGCGAGTAGGCGCGAGAATCGCTGGTGCCTGATGAAGCCGCTTGGCTTATCAGATGATGAATGGACAGCAGAACCTGGTGCAGTCTGCTGCCCTGTCGCGCAGGCGCAGCGCTGCTCGGTTCACAGCCTGGCCCACCGGAATACCTTTCCGGCAACGCAGATCTTCGGGATGCCACACACCTTGACAAGGTACAACCCGGTGCTGAAGAACAGTCTCCACGCTGCCGGTCCTGCAACACATCGGCAGTTGTGTCACGCTGATACACAGGTGGATGCCCTCGAAGATCAGGTGCAAACCACGCTGCTCACGCTGGCCCGGACGGAACTCCAGGCACATGAAGCGGTACGTGATATGCTGCATGTCCCCACATGTTGGAGCGAACGGCGGATCGGGCTACCAACATCGGTGAGCGAGTGATCTACCTGGTTACGGGTACGCTGGTGCCGTTGAATCCATAGCAATCGTCTGATGAACGTTGAATGTTTAATCCGGACAGCACTGGGCGGCCCCGGCAAGCATCCACCGCCGAAAGCCGGGGCTCCTGGTTGGCATATCTGAACTTTTTTTAACCATCATAAGTCGGGACGCCAGTTTACCCCATCACCTCTTCACTCCATTACCTTCGCGCTTCCCCGGTTGACAGTGCCGATGAAACCATCTATACTACCCTTGAAGCCCTTGCTACAGGCAACCCCGCGTAATGTTTACGCCCCTATCTTTTCCTGTTCCTGATGCGGAAAAACCGGCACAGGCAGGTCGTCTCAATGTGTCTTGTGAGTTATTAAGAAGGAATAACCTGGATGCATGTCTATGCGTTAGCGCTTGAAAAGGGTGGTGTCGGTAAGACCTGTCTCTCGGTCAATCTCGCTGCCGCCTTTAGCCGTCTCAACCTGCGTGTACTGTTGATTGATCTGGATGCGCAGGGTCATGCCAGCCAGTGGGTCGGTTGTACCACCGAAGATTTGCGCCCGGAAGATAGTATCATAGGAGTTTTGAATGGGCGTTCCCTGGCCGATTGTGCCCGCGAAACCGATGAAGGCGTGGCGCTGGTTCCCGCGCACTCGGCAATGGCAGGCCTGCCCGTACAACTGGCAGGCCTGCCCAATAGCGGCATCTTTGCCTTGCATGATGTGATTGAGCAGATCCGCCGGCCGGTACCTCACTATGATATTATCGTTCTGGATCTGGCCCCGGCGCGCGGTCCCGTGCTGGCAACGGCGCTGGCGGCGGCGACCCGCTGTATTGCGCCCGTCCAGTCGGAAGATCTGGTTCTGCGAGCACTCAAGGCGCTCTTCGACTCGGTGGCCCAGGCAAAACGCATTAACCCGAAACTGCGCGGCGTAAGCATCATCCGCAACCGCTATGCGCCGCGTAGCGCGGGTGATATGGTCTATGATCAGACCCTGCGTGCTTTCTATGGCGCATATCTGATGCAGACGACTATTCCGATCCGGGCGTCGCTACGGGACTCGGCGGGATTGCAACAGAGCGTCTTTCGCTACAGCGGGTCTGATGCGGTCGAGGTACGTAATATGTTCCTGGATCTGGTGGAAGAACTGATCAGTCGTGATGGAGTAGTATAATGGCCTCAAAAACGTCAGAACGGCTTAGAGCATTGCAGGAACGCGCTGCGACTCTCGTATCGCACCCGGATGAGACTACCGGGCATGTGCCATCCACCGTTGACGTAGATGCGGCGCTCAACGCCGCGAGTGCGCACTTTGGAGGCACGCTTGAGCAGCTTGTGCGCGACCGGACAATCCAGCGTATCCCCACCGGGCAGATTGCCCCCGATACCCGCCCTGACATGCGCCAGCCGCGCTTTCTGCCGCTGCCGGAGCAGTTGCTCCTGGATGGGCAGCCGGTGTTGGAATACCAGGAGCTTATCGCCGAGTTGCTCATGCTGGGCGCATCGCTGCGGGAGCGCCAGATCCAGCCGATTGTGGTCTTTGCGGGCAGCAGCAGTGACTACCCGGCGGCGAACTACCTGATCCTGGTGGGGCAACGCCGCTGGACCGCCGCCTGTCTGGTAAACCTGGAGAGCCTCGATGCCGTTGTTGTCGGGCCGCCCACTCCCTCTGAGCGCGTCTTGATCCAGTATGCCGAAAATGAAGCGCGCGAGGAATTTAGCGATATGGAGCGGGCCTGGTCGTTGCAGCAGATGAAGCAGGCGCTGCAAGATGCGCCCTGGGAGGAAGTCGAAACCCGCCTGCAAATGAGCCGCGCGCGGCGGCAGCAGTTGCTCCGGTTGATGGCGTTTACCCCCGAACAGCAGCGCCAGGTTGCCCTGCTGCGCCTGCAGGAGACCCAGTCCCGCACCCTGCATAGTGCCCTCCGATCGGGGGAGTTGACACCTACCCAGGTGGATGGCATACTAGAGCGCCTGGCAAAGATAGCAACTGAGCGTGCCCTGGCAATGGTGCAGACGCCACCGGCAGAGTCGGCTACGGGTAGTGCATCCTCCCGCCGTCTGGGAATTGATGGGCCGACCGTTGCGCGCCTGGTTGCGCGCGCGCGGCGGGCAGCCGCAACTGCCGGGCTACCATCTACCGCACCACGCTGGTTAGCGCCGCTGCGTGAGCAGATTCAACGGACAAGTCAGGGAATGCAGCGCTCACTGGATCGCGCGGAGACACTGGATCAGACGCATGCCGATACGCTGCGCGCCGATCTGTCACATCTGCAAACTCAGATGCAGCAATTACTTGATCGTCTTGCCCCCGAAGAACAACTTTGAGTTCAAGCTAGGAAGATGCCATGTTCAACCGATTGAAGCAACTGGCTCCTGACCTGGTGATGATACCGGCTGGTCCATTCCTGATGGGTTCAACACTGGTGCAGGCTGAGGCCGTAGCGGCACAGTTTTCTGTGGCGCTGGAGTGGTGTCTCTGGGAAGTCCCGCAACACACCGTTGAATTACCCACGTTTCAGATCAGCCGGGGGCCAGTTTCGTGTGCCGAGTATCATGCCTTCGTGCAGGCGACCACCTATCCCACGCCGGCCTATTGGAAGGGATCGGCGCCGCCCTCTGCTCTTGCCGATCATCCGGTGGTGGGCATCTGTTTTGCGGATGCCCAGGCCTACTGTGAGTGGCTAAGCGTAACCAGTGGGCGCGCATTCCGTCTGCCCTCCGAGGCCGAGTGGGAGAAAGCCGCGCGGGGTGATGATGGGCGGCTGTTTCCCTGGGGTGATGAGTGGGACTCAACCCTGTGCAATACGGCTGAGGGTGGCCCGGGCGAAACCACGCCGGTCGGCTACTATCTCGCGGGCGCGAGTCCCTACGGCTGTGTCGATATGGCCGGGAATGTCGAGGAGTGGACAAACAGCCCTTATAACGCCTACGCTGGAAGTACCCTTTCCCTGTCCCAGACGGACAGCATTGTGCTGCGTGGTGGCTGCTGGAATGATAGTGGAGAACTGGCGCGGTGCGCCGGTCGGCGGGGCGTATTGCCGAACCTGTACGGCCCCGCTCTGGGGTTTCGGGTCGTCTGTGGTGATAGTATGTGATGCCCTGCGGAAAACTCAGCGTGATGAGGAGGATGCATGGAAGCGCAACTGCGTATCATTGCTCATAGCCGGAGTGAGGCCGACGCAGCCCTCGCCGAATTGAAGATGCAGTTTGCCGGACGACTGACGGTTATGCAGGCTGTGATGCGTGGTCGTGATGGAGTATGGAGCGCAGTTGCGCGCCTGGATGGAGACGCGCAGTGGCATATCTCCGGACAGGATGCTGTGTCACAGGCGTCAGATATCGAACGCGTGCTGAAAACATTCGATGCCACATTGGGTCAGGAGATGGACACAAACGATTATCTTGATATTTACGGGTTTGATCTGGTGGGCATGCTGATGCGTGAAGCCAGGACCGGCTACAATGCCCAGGCCGCACGTCCGGAGCTTTACCTGCAAACCCTGGTGGGAGATGTCGCTGTCTGGTATGACGATAATGCGTGGACAATTCAGTATCCTCCGTCCGGACCAGGAGCGGTAGTCACTGCCGCAAAGGGTCACCTGATTGCAACCCTTTACACAGTGATGCAGGTATTGCTGGAGGGGTCATAAAAAGGAGAACCGCGCAACCTCAATGGATTGCGCGGGGGGAACTACAATCTTTAGTTGTTATAACAGCACGATTTAGCGTTTTTGGATTAGCAGACGGATAGCAGTGCGCTCCTCCTGATCGATGGCGACATCGATGAAGGATGGAACACACACGATATCAATTCCATCTTCGCTAAGGTAGCTACGCGCAATCGCGATGGCTTTGATGGCCTGATTAACGGCCCCCGCACCAATAGACTGAACCTCCGCAACACCGGTTTCCCGGATAACACCGGCAATAGCACCGGCAACTGCGCTTGGTCGCGAGCGGGTCGAAACCCGTAGCAAATCCTCCTTATTACCTTCGACAAGCTGGATTGCATCATCACCAACAGTGCGAGCGAGATTTGATGATCGGACGGTTTGCATACGTTCCTCCTCTTTCTTTAGGAACACCGTGTACACCATTGATACTCGGCATTGACGGGCCAAACCCATACTAACAATGTTATACTGCGAAGATCATCTGCTACCTGGTGTGTTGCTACTACTCCACGTACCTGGATGACCTGGATTCTATAGAGCAAGAACCGTGCCACTGTTGTAAGGATATACCCTCGCTGCCAAATGAACCCTTGTATAGTTGAAACTTCAGTGACACTGGTACTTACCCGGGCAACACGGCACTCCCTACCCACCAAAGTGGTTTTCAGGTATAATGATTCGTGGGTTTGGTAATTTTTGCCAAACCCTGGTTGGATCGTAAAGAATACCATAGCACAACAGCGCTGAATATGCAATGAGCAATATCATAACATTTAGCTGAAACTGTTCACAAAAATTTAATCAGGAAGGAGCAGAGGGCGACTGACCACGTCGCTTGCGACGGTGGCATGTAAGGCCCGTTTTTTATGGTGTACGCAACCCGCCGCTTCGAATTTTCTGCGTCACATCGTTATTGGCGCGATGACTGGAGTACGGAGCAGAACGAGCGTGTCTTTGGGAAATGTACCAGTCGCTATGGGCATGGGCACAACTACACGCTGGATGTGACCATTACCGGGCAGGTTGACCCGATCACAGGCATGATTATGAACATGGCCGACCTGAAGGCACTCGTCAATGAGGTGCTGGAGGCATTTGATCATAAACATCTAAATGAAGATACGCCCTACTTCAAGGAGCAGATCCCGACAACCGAAAATATTGTGCGGGTTCTGTGGCAACTGATCGCTCCCCGATTGCCGGAAGGCGTGGTGCCGGCGCGGCTGCGGCTTTATGAAATGGCTGATCTCTGGGCCGAGTATGACGGTACAGCGGAGACGCGCTTTTCCCGCTCGTATGGTTTCTCGGCGGCTCATCGGTTGCATGCGCCGGCGCTCTCTCCGGATGAGAATGTGGCGATCTATGGCAAGTGTAACAATCCCAATGGTCACGGACACAACTACACGCTTGAGGTGACGGTTTCCGGTCCGGTGGATGCGACAACCGGCATGGTTGTTGATCTGCTGGCCCTGGATCGGAACGTGCGCAGTCTCCTTGATCAACTCGATCATACCCATCTTGATCAGGAGGTCAGCGCGTTTCAGTCCCGGCCCTCGACTGCCGAAAATATTGTTGTCTACCTCTGGGATGCGTTAGCGCCGCGCCTGATGGGTCGTCTGGTTCATCTCCGGCTCTGGGAGACAAAAAAGAACATTTTTGAATATGCAGGTGTGTAATATCCCTGCCCGGTTATTTTGTGCGTTATGTTCGTGTGGCTCTGTTTGAAACTGGAGAATGGATAGACGAATGAAAACGAATGGTACAACACAACAGTTACATCCTGATCAGCGCGATCTGGATTTTGATCTCGCCGCGTATCCCGACCTGGTTATGCCCGGACGGGGGAAGCTGGAAGGGTTGACCTTTGAGACGAACCAGCAGATCGAAGACGCGGTGCGCAATATCCTGGAGGCGGTCCACGAGAACCCGGAGCGCGAAGGGTTGCTCAAAACTCCCGGCCGGGTGGCCCGAATGTATGCGGAGTTGACCGCCGGCTACCAGATTGATCCTGAGGCGTTGATTAATGATGCGGTCTTTCGTGTCGATTATGATGAAATGGTTCTGGTTCGGGAGATTGACTTCTACAGCCTGTGCGAGCATCATATGCTGCCCTTCATGGGGCGCGTGCATGTGGCCTATATTCCCAACGGCAAGGTGCTGGGGTTGAGCAAGATCCCGCGTATTGTTGAAACCTATGCCCGGCGGCTCCAGGTGCAGGAACGTATGACCGTTCAGATCGCGGACTTTATCAACAACGCGCTGCATCCGCAGGGTGTGGCCGTCGTCGCCGAAGGCGTGCATATGTGCGCGGTGATGCGGGGCGTGAAGAAGGCCAACGCCCGAATGACCACTTCGGCGATGCGCGGGGTTTTTCGCAGCGACTCGAAAACCCGCGCCGAGTTTATGAGCCATCTCCAGCGATCCTACGATTTTGAGTAGTTTGAATACCCTGGGGGATGCTGTGGAGAATCTATCAAATCCGCGCGTAAGCGTGGTCGCCGGCGCATCGCGTGGCATTGGTCGGGCAACCGCGTTGGCGCTGTCCGGGGCAGGACAGCATCTGGTCCTGGCGGCGCGGTCGGTGCCGGCGCTTGAGGCGCTGGCGGCTGAGACACGCGCGGCCGGGGCGGCTGTCACCGTTGTTCCCGGTGATGTCACCGACGAACACTATGTGCAGCAACTGATGCAGACCGCCGCGCAGGTGACGGGCCGGATTGATCTGCTGGTCAACAGTGTGGGTGGGGCAATTGTTGCGCCGTTTGATGAGCTTGCGTCGGCTGACTGGGAGGCGACCCTGCGCACCGTGCTGACCAGTACCTTCCTGACCTGCAAGTATGCCGTGGCGCATATGTCGGCGGGTGCGCTGATTGTCAATGTGGCCTCGGTCGCCGCGCGCCAGCCGTTTCCCACCTGGTCGGCCTATGTTGCGGCCAAGTATGGCGTGCTCGGTTTCTCCAATACTATCCGCGAGGAGTTGCGCCCGCGCGGAGTGCGCGTGACTACCGTCCTGCCCGCCGCCACCGATACGGTGCTGTGGGACGCAATTCCCGGCACCTGGAACCGCGCCAATATGCTTCAGCCGGAGGATGTGGCCCGGGCAATTGCCCAGCTTGCCGCGCAACCGCCGCATGTGACGACGGAGGAGATCGCGTTGGGACATGTGATTGGACGGTTATAACCATGAGCAACCTGACGCAACGTATCCGGCTGCACTATAACCTGCTTGCGCCGTTTTACTACGGTCTGTGGGGGCAGCATGTGCATCATGGCTTCTGGGAGGACGCCGGAGACGGGGCATCCCAGGCCGAGGCGCAGGAGCGCCTGATCCGCGAACTCTACCGCTTCGGGGGCAGTCCACCGCACCCGGCCCTGCTGGATGTGGGCTGCGGCTATGGCGGCTCGCTGCTCTGGCTGGCGCGCAACGTTGGGGCGCAGGGATTGGGCATTACACTCAGCCCGTTGCAGCGGTGGATTGGTCAGGTGAAGATCCGGCGGGCCCGGTTCCAGCCGCGTGTGCGGATCGCCGTTGCCGATGCCCAGCAGCGCTGGCCGCTGCCCGACGCAAGCGTCGATCTGGTCTGGTGCGTGGAGTGCAGTGAACATCTGGTGGATCGGTCCCACTTTGCGCGGGAGGCGCACCGGGTGCTGCGTCCGGGCGGTCGCTTATGCCTGGCGGCCTGGCTGGCGGGTCCGGCCACGACCCCGGAGGCACTGGCGCTGCGACAGACGGTTGAGCAGGGGATGCTCTGCTACCCCTTCAGCTCGGCAGAGGAGTATGCCCGCTGGTTTACGGAAGCCGGGCTGGAGGCCGTCCAGAGCCGGATTATCACGCCGCATGTGGTTCGCACCTGGGATATCTGCATTGGCTTTCGTAATCGACCGCTGTTACGCCGGGCGGCGGCGCTGATCGGTGGGGATGTCCAGGCTTTCACCGCGTCATTTACGGCGCTACGACAGGCTTACGCCGAGGGCGCAATGGAGTATGGCCTCTTCACGGCTCGTCGCGCTGTTGGTGCAGTGGAAGAGGCTCCGTCTTCTTAACAGGAGTTACGCGATCGGTTCCCAACCGGGTTGTTGCCGGGATGAATGGCCCGATGCGCCTCCGGCAGGGCGGAAGATCCCATGCTTTTCCACAAAACATGTGCATATGTTTTGTGGAAAAGAACAAATACGTACCATGCTGCCGCCGGCGAATCCGGCTTCCATCGGGTGAAACGTCCGGTTTGGATCTCCACCGCGTAATTCCTGTGAATAACAGGAGTTACGCGGTGGAGGGTTGGACTACGAACAATGCGAAATGAGCGAACACCGCGAAACGCCGGTGTGGCCCTGTATTCCGCGCTCGCGCGTTTGATAGAGGTAGTCTCCGGCAGGTATAGTCTATGCCGCTTTGTGCATCACCAGAATGCGTTCAACCTTGGTGGTGCGGGTGCGGCGACGGGTGCGGCGCTCGTCGGGGATATTGTCGTCGCAGATAAAATCGAAGACCAGCCGGCCATCCGTTGCGGTAATGGCGGTATCACGTAGAATCTCGGCAGTGCGGTCCAGCCGTCCGTCGCGCTCCACGTCACCCAGAACGAGGACACAGTAGCCATCGGGACGTAACAGGCGCTCCATCTCACGCAAACAGCGCGTTATCTGTGGAATATACACTTTGCGGTTGGCCGTCAGCGATTGATCGAGTTGCTTCCAGTCGGTGCATCCCAAAAACCAGAGCCTGAGGCGGTTATCCCGCGCATAATCCAACGCCCCGAAGTAGGGCGGAGAAGAGATAATCGTATCCACCGACGCGTCGTCTACCGGAAACTCCATCGCATTTGTCCGCCAGAGATGATACTGCCGTTGCGACCAGTCCGCCGGCAATGCCGGTCGCTTGTAGGCCCGGTGTACCTTGGCAATTAACCGCGAGCGCAGATCCCGGTAGGTGTACAGTTCGGGATACTTCTCCGGCGGAAACATGTTCACGCGAACATAGGGTACCAGGTGACTCGAGGGAAACGAGAGAAAACCCGGGCGCTGATGATGCAGAATGCCCAGCAGACATCCCATGAGAAAGTAGTTTTCGCGGGCGTGCAGCAACGCGAAAGCCGCCAGGATCTCGCGCAGGGTGTTCGGATGGAAGAAGCTGCGCACCCATTCGGGTACGGCATCGATGTCAACGTCGGGGGCAGCCAGTTCGACCGCGTCGAGGAGGTCAAGCGCATGTTCCAGCGCCGTGGAAAGATCGGTGGGCGCAGCCAGTTTGGCCCGGGTCAGGACATAGGCATAGGGGCTGAGATCATTGGCCCAGGCAACCCGGCCGGCAAGCGCGGCCTCTAACGGAACCACCCCCGAACCGCAGAATGGATCAAGCACAACCTGGCCGGG
>CAKZQX010000744.1 GCA_937141995.1 uncultured Chloroflexaceae bacterium
CAGTCGTTTTAGAGTAATTCATCTGCCATGCGAGCACATTACCAATGGTGTAGCATTGCGTCAATGGCTCTCAGGAAGAGAACAAGATGGTGTGCCTGCACCCATTTCTATCTCACCCGAAGCCGAGTCGTTCTATGGGGTATTATTTCAGAAAAATATATCTGAAGACCCGACGAAACTTGAAGTCTGGTTGACGCAAACAGCATATGATCAATATTGCCAACTTCTTGAAAGTAGTAGTTCACGATTACAGGTCATTGATACTTATCTGAAGGACATGATGAAATCGCATTGGCACCTTATCCCAAAGCGCATCCATGATCATGCGATAGATCCTGATCCAACGCATATTCAAGATGAGTCGAAGACGCCCTTACATCACTTCACCTGTAAGAAAGCCCGAACAGCCGAACGCGTCTTCTACTATACGCAACCAAATGCCATTACTGCGTATCCCAAAGCCTCGGTCAAGCGGGTCATTATTACCCGCTTTCCGGTTCATGTAACTGATAAAAAGTATGACGTTGAACTTCGCGACTGGGTCCGGCAACCAGACGTTACTCCAGTTAAGCGTGCAATGGATCTTCCTTCGCGCCCTATCGTCCTCATTGCTCCACTTGGTGAATCACCTATGGTTGTCACGCAAGCATACACTCTGCTGCAAAGCCCGCAACATGTAACGCGACAGGTAAAGGTGCAGGCCATTCATATTGTCTATCCAGATGAATTTGAACCTGCTCGTAACGGTGCAGCGATGTTGCGTGCTGTTTGTGAAAAGCATACTATTACTCTCAATCAGCACCCTTTACCTATTCCGGATCTTGACAGTGACGAATCCATCCGACATTTTATTTCTGGCTTAACGCAGGCTATCACCGATGTACGCCAACAGTACCCGGATGCAGATTGTGCGTTGCTTATTTCAGGTGGACGGAAAGGAATGAGTGCAGTGGCATTTTATGTGGCACAGGTAACCGGTATCACCCGCGTCTATCACACAACCATCAGTGATCCTGACCTGGATGAAAAGATAAGGGACATCACTGCATATGATACTATCAAGAGTAAATCTACTACAGAACAGGCTGAGCTACTGTTTCTAAATCCCTGGGATCATCAAGACTTTACGCTCATTACTGTCCCAATAATTTCTCTTGCTACGGTATCTGGAGGGTAACATTTCCACCATACTCTACTCAATTGATCATCCTGACAGGTGTCATACTACTCCCTGTTTAAACGTCAGGAGGGAAAGCGCTGAAACCGGAGATGATCCGTGCAACCGATACCGCAGAAAGGCTCCCAGGCATGACCCCCACCAAGCGACTGGTGCTCTCGACCGTGGGCGCAAGCCTGCTCTATAATCATCCCGTGGGCGATGGATCGGACCACCGTGCCCGGCTGAACCGCCTGGCGAATAACCCGACGCTGTCCCCTGCTGAGGCCGCCGCGATTGCGCCGAGTGTCGCCCAGGCTGAGACAACACTGGCCGGCGATGACCTGCGCGCGATCCGGCGTGCCAGCGCCGAACTCAACGGCATCTATGCCTTCTATGACAATCAGATCGGGCGGGGCGCGCAGGATGTGCATGTGCTGGTTGCGACCGATACGGCGCTGGGGCGGCAGTGTGCCACCCTGGTTGCTGACCATCTGCACCGGCATGGCATCGCCACCATCCTCTACGTGGTGGCGCAGTTGACCACCGCCTCCACTGCGGATTTTGATGTGGGCAGCAAGCATCTGATCCACTGGTGCGCGCAGAACATCCCCGACTATCGCACGCAGGGCTATCGCGTGGTCTTTAACCTTGTCGCCGCGTTTAAGGCGCTCCAGGGCTACCTGAACACGATTGGCATGTTCTATGCCGACGAAATCCTGTATCTGTTTGAGGGTCCGGCGGCCAGCCCGGTCCTGATTCCGCGCCTGCCGCTGAAGATTGACCTGGCAGCATTGACCCCCTTTGCGGTGCCCCTGGCGCTGATGGCCGAAGCCTATGCGGAGCTGCCCCTGGCCGATCTCGCGGATCTCTCGCCCGCCCTGTATAACACGCACGGGGACCATGCACTGATTTCCCCGTGGGGCGAACTGACCTGGAAGCAGATCCGCGATGATCTGCTCGGCAATGATCTGCTGCCCTTCCCCCGGCTGCGCTACGAACCCGGCTTTGTGCGCGACGTTCGCGGGCTGGCACGCCCGGAGCGGGTGCAACTTCAGGCAACGCTGGCGCAGGTTGCCGCTATCCTGAGCGAAGATGACGGCAATCCTGCCCGCCTCAAGCAGCATGGCGGGCTCCAGTATGATAACTATCGCGGGAAACAGCTCCAGGGGACGCCTATCGGTCACTTCCGCTTCGGCCAGGGGCCCCGGGTCAGTTGCATTGCGGAAGCCGGCGGCCTGACTCTACGTCACTGTGGCGCGCACGATTATGTTAATACTAACCCGTGACATATGCAGCACGGAGCACCTACCCGAGGAGACCAACCATGCTTCTACTCAACTTTACCCATCCCATCACCGACGCGCAGCGGGCGCACCTGAGCGACATGCTGGGCGCGGACCCGGAGATCCGCCCGGTTGCCGTTCAGATTGACCCGGCCCAACCGCTCGCCGGCCAGATAACCGCGCTGGTGGATACAGTGGGCCTGACCACCGCGGCATGGCAGACCACGCCCATAATTATCAATCCACCCGGGTATGCCCCGGCAACCGCCGCATTGCTGGCCGAACTGCATGGACGCAGCGGTCACTTCCCGGCGATGCTGCGGCTGCGTCCTGTTGTCGGCAGTACGCCGACCGTCTATGAAGTCGCCGAGATTGTCAACCTTCAGGTCGTGCGTGAGCAGGCGCGGACACGCCGGGAATGATCATGCCAACCGACCAACCAGGGACTGTTCTGAGGGGGCGTTTCGCAACTCCCAAAACATCGGGCCGAAGTGTCAAGCCTTTTCGGGGGTGGTGTCGGGGTTTTTCGACACGATCCGGCGTTCTGATGCGCCCGCAACTCGTTCGCAACTTGACGCGATTCTGGGACAAAAATCGATTTGCGAATCAGCCCCAAAAAGGGGGGGAGTATGCTAGAATGAGGACGTGCCAGGAAGCCCCAGGAGCGGCGACGCGGCATATTCGGGGGGGAAATGTCGGCCTGGTTCCGTTTGGCAGGGCGCGATTACAGCGATTACGGCTCGGGGTTGAGCACTGAAAGCTATTGAAATGGCTGCTGCTACAGGACAGGGTTTTGATTACAGCGATTACGGCTCGGGGTTGAGCACTGAAAGAGGTAGATGTCGATTC
>CAKZQX010000745.1 GCA_937141995.1 uncultured Chloroflexaceae bacterium
GGCAACGGCCGCCTACCATATCGAGGGAGCCTGGAATAGTGACGGCAAGGGCGAGAGTATCTGGGACCGCTTTAGTCATACGCCGGGAAAGATCCGGCGCGGCGATACCGGCGATGTTGCCTGCGATCATTACTACCGCTATGCCGAGGATGTGGCCGGGATGGCAGCCATGGGCCTGAAAGCCTATCGCTTTAGCTTCTCCTGGCCGCGGATTTTCCCCCAGGGCAGCGGTCAGCCCAATCAGCGCGGGGTGGATTTTTACAAGCGACTAATCGCTGCCCTGCACGAGCGCAATATTATGCCGGTTGCCACGCTCTACCACTGGGATCTGCCCCAGGCATTGCAGAACCGTGGCGGCTGGACCCGGCGGGATACGGCCCAGCGTTTTGCCGAGTATGCCGCCTACATGTTCGCAACCTTCGGTGGCGAGGTGCCGATCTGGACAACGCATAATGAACCGTTTTGTACCGCGTTCTTTGGGCATGGCAATGGCTCGCATGCGCCGGGCATCCGCTGGCCCTGGCATATCTTGAAAGTCGCCCACCATGTGTTGCTCTCGCATGGGTTGGCGGTCCAGGCATTTCGCGCGGCGGCGCTGCACCCGGTTGGCGGCCTCCCCGATCCGACCATTGGGATTGTGCTGCTGCTCTGGCCGCATCAGGCCGCCACGAAGCATCCCCGCGACATCGCGGCGGCCCGCCGGATTGATGGGGCAATGAACCGTATGTTTCTGGAGCCGCTGTTCCATAGATCATACCCGGAAGATATGCTACGGCACTTTGCCCGTCGGTTTATAGCCCCCCGTATTCGTGACGGCGATCTGGAGTTGATCTCCCAGCCGATTGACTATGTCGGTATCAATACTTACAGCCGTACCGTCAACCGGGCCAGTTGGACCGACTGGTTAATGGGAGCGCGCCAGGTTCCGCAGCCGGGTGTTCCGACCAAAATGGGCTGGGAGGTCTACCCGCCGGGCATCTACGATGTGATCAACATGGTTCACTCCTACACGGATCGCCCAATTTATATTACGGAGAATGGCGCGGCGTACGAAGATCAGGTTAACTTTGACGGCAGTATTGATGACCAGGAGCGAATTGACTATATCACAGCATATCTGGAGCAGATTCATCGGGCGATCCGCGCAGGCATTGATGTTCGCGGCTATTTTGTCTGGGCCTTGATGGATAACTTTGAGTGGAATCTCGGTTACAGTATGCGCTTTGGTCTCTGGTACACGGATTATGTTACACTTAAACGCAACTGGAAGCGCAGCGCATACTGGTACCGTGACTTGATCGCACGCAATGCGTTATAAAACAGGACTTACGCGGTGCGCGTTCAAACGGGCTCTTTGTTCCCGATAACGGCGGATTTCGCCTGCGGCAGCGTGGTACTTTTCCTTCTTTTTCACAAGATTTTTGCACATAGTGCAAAAATCTTGTGAAAAAGAGTGGTTTCTTCCGCCCTGTCGGAGGCACAATGTCCTTTTGGGTTTGTGACCGCGTAACGCGTGTTATAAAAGAGAAGTATGAAACGCTTACGTTTATTTGAAACTTCGCTACCTGGACAATCTACCAGACTGTCTGATGCGAATGATATGCTGCTCACCGATTGGATCACGGATGATCTACCCGGCAGCACCCTCAGGCTGGATGGGCGCTGGATTCGTGATGCGCAGGGCCGGGCACTGCTGTTGCGCGGCTTCAATCTCTCGGCAGACTCAAAGACACCGCCCTATTTGCCTATTCCGAATGAGCAGCATCTGGACCGCCTGGCATCCTGGGGCATGAACTGCATCCGGTTGGTGCTGGTGTGGGAGGCGCTGGAACCCCGCCGGGGCGAGTATAACCAGGCATATCTCGATAATATGGTTACGTTGGCGCATGCCGCATGGCAACGAGGTATCTACACTATTGTAGATATGCACCAGGATCTGTTCAGCCGGGAGTTGGGCGGGTCGGGTGCGCCGCCCTGGGCGCATCCACCGGTGCATCGCCCCCGGCGTCCGGGCCGCTTCTGGTTCTCGAACTATCTTATCGACAATGATGTGGGCTACGCTTTCAAGCGCTTCTGGAATAATGCTGACTTTATTCGGGATAGTTTCGTGTGTGCCTGGCAACAGGTGGCGCGCTGCTTTGCCGGAGTCGAGGGTGTACTTGGCTATGATCTTTTTAATGAGCCATCCACGCGCTTCTTTCCGGAACTGATATCGGGGCATTTTGATCGGGTGACTTTGCCTGAGTTCTATCGCCAGGTTGCCGGGGCAATTCGTGCCGTTGATCCCTATCGCTTGATCCTGGTAGAACCCAGTCCCCGCGTCTTGATGTTGCTGCCCTCCCTGATCGGTGTAAAAGAAGAGCAGTTACCGCTGCACCAGGTTAAAGGACTGGTGTATGCGCCGCATATTTATGATGGTGTATCGGTCTTTTTGGGTCGGTTCTACGGTGTCAGTGCCCGGCTGCGCGGGATGCTTCAGTTGCATCTGAAAATTGCCGCGCGTCTGCGTGCCGCCTGTATTATCGGCGAGTTTGGTGTGCTCAACTATCTGCGTGGGGCGGATAAGCTCTATGCTGTAACGCTGGATCTGTTTGATCGAGCAATGGTAAACTGGGTTGCCTGGAATTATATGGTAGGTGGCGAACACTGGAATGAGGAAGATATCAGCGTCGTCTATCCTGATGGGCGGGAGCGGGTGCATGTGGATACGCTGGTGCGACCCTATCCCCGCGCGACTGCCGGGACTCCCCTCGGTATGAGCTTTGATATAGATACGCATACGTTTGTTTTTAGCTATGCCACCGATCCGAAAAATTCCGCGCCGACCGAGATCTATCTGCCGCGCCGGCACTATCCCCACGGCTTCGATCTACGGTTGAGCCGGGGACTGACCGCTGAGTATAACGCCGAGCGGCAGCTTTTGTATGTGCAGCACGCGCCTGATGTGAAGCGGGGGGCAGTCGGGGTGTACGCACGTCGTGATGACGCATAATGCCGTAATGTAGCACGTTTGCCAGAGGCCACATGCCAGTTGCCCGCATCTGGTCGCTCCAGCGGCCGGCTCGTCTCTATCTTATCCATATGGCCCTGCTGACGTTTGGGTTGGCAATCAGTTCGCTCTTCTTCAATCTTGCCATTCCCGCGCTGGGTTATGACCTGCCCTTTCTGGGTCTGCTGACCAGCTTGCCTGTGGTGGTGGCGGGCCTGCTGACGCTACCGCTCTGGTGGTTGATAACCCGTACTATGCGCCTGCGGATGGCGCTGCTGGCAAGCGCGCTCCTCTACGCCGGATCTGTCCTGGCGGTGGCGCTCTGGCCGGCGGCGCTGCCTCTGCTGCTGGGCACCGCGCTGACCGGTCCGGCCGCGGTGCTACTTCAAGTCAGCAAAGCCCCCTTTATGATGCGCCATAGTTGTAGCACCGAGCGGGATTTTCTCTTCAGTGTCAGCGAAGGGATTAACATTGGCGTAGCCGGGTTAGGCAGTCTCGTCGGTGGCCTGCTGCCGGGGTTGTGTGCGCGTCTGCTCGGCGTTCCTGCCGACAGCGGCGCGGCCTACCGGGCCACCTTTGCACTGGCGGCACTCTGTGTGCTGGTCGCGGCTGTTCCGCTCCTGTTTGTGCGGGATGAGCGAACCTACGATGAACCGGAAGCAACCACCGCCGACAGTTCGGCGCTGCGCGATAACGCAAACGATGTAGCAACAGCGCGACAAGACCATGCCGCAGCAGCGCCACCACTCCATCGGCGCGTGGTGGCATCCGCACGGCGCAGTGCGGCCATGCTCACCGGGCGTGTGCCGGAGCCCTGGCGGAGTATGTTACGCCGCCCCTGGAGTGTCGCGCGGTTTATGGTGACACCGTTAATTATTTCCTGTGGAGCGGCCCTGCTTATCCCCTATTTGAATCTTTTTTTTCGGGAGCGCTTTGGTGTGTCGAACGAAGCACTGGGGGGCATCTTCGCGGCGGTGCATATTGCCACCGGGATGGCGACGCTGGCCGCGCCCTGGCTCTCACTGCGGTTGGGCAAGATGGGCAGCGTGGCCCTGACACAGGCGCTGGCCGTGCCCTGTCTGCTGGCGCTGGGAATGTCGCCCGTGCTGGGGATTGCCATCGGCTTTGCGCTGGTCCGGAACACGCTGATGAATATGGCCTCACCGCTCTATGATGCGCATGCGATGGAGCAGAGTTCGGAGGCGGCTCGTCCTACTGTGATCGGGTTGATTAATGGCGCGTACGCGATTGGCTATATCTTTGGGCCAAATATCAGCGTGCGCGTGCAAGCGGCATATGGCTTTACGCCCCTGTTCGTTGCTACGGCGACCCTCTACGCGGTAGCGGCGTTCCTCAACTATATGCTGTTTGTGCATGGACGGAAACATGTGCGCGAACCGGCATCCGAGGCAGAGTTCTCGATCATCCAGGAGTAGTTGCCTTGCGCCTTCCCCTGCGGGAGACAAAGTATACGCGTCCACGGCGGACCGCGTAACTCCTGTGATTAACAGGAGTTACGCGGTGGGTCCACAAACTGGACATGTGCCCAGGTGGACGCCCGATTCGTCTGCGGCAGCATGGTACATTTTGAACTTTTTTCACAAAAAATTTGCACACAGTGCAAATTTTTTGTGAAAAAAGTATGGTTTCTTCCGCCCTGCCGGAGGCGGAATCTCCTGTCG
>CAKZQX010000746.1 GCA_937141995.1 uncultured Chloroflexaceae bacterium
TCCCGCTCCGGGGCCGTCGCCCCATGACCAACCCGTTTCAGACAGGCTCTCAGAATAGGCAAACTGGAACCCGTTATGTCAAACCATGGGCGGCTCCTCGGCCAGGGCGACCGGCGGCGGCGTTTGCCGTTCTGCATCGGCCTGGGAAATAAAGCTCTGAGCATAGCTCGTGGCCCACCCCAGCCGCAGCAGCTTGATCCAGAGCCAGGCCAGCACGAACAGTTGCTGCCCGATAATTGTAACGACCAGGTTATCCACGCCGCTCAGCACCCCCCGGTAGAGCAGCAGCAGCCCGCCGTGTAGCAGCAGCCCGAGCAGCGCCAGCGCCAGCACCCCGCCCACATGCCGGCGGCAAAAATATACCGCCATCCCAAACATAACCAGGGGATTGCGCCGATCATGCACCACCCCGATTGCCCGCGCATACTCCCCCACCAGATTGATCACCTGGAGCAGCAGTAGTGCAATAATCAGGGAAGCGGTTCCGCCCACCAGGCCACCCAGCAGCGCCACGCCTACCAGGGTCAATGCAGCCAGGAGCACCAGGATCAGTCCCAACCCGGTAAACGACAGCAGATTGCGCCGGCAACCGGCCCAGAAGGAACGCACGTCGGTCCAGACGCTCAGAATTCCGCCCGAGAAAAAGTTATATGCCAGGCTGAAAACCAGCGTCAGCAGCAGCGTCGTGAAGAGCCAGCCCGTCACCGCCACCGCAACATCGTACGATCCGTCCAGCATCAGATTGAACAGCGCATCGCTTCCGCCGCCCGCCAGATCTTCCATCACCGGGTTGTTGAGCATGCCATCCGCGGCGGCATAGAGCAGCGGCCAGGTCTGCACCAACCCCAGCAACAGGCCCGTCAGGTAGAGCGGCAGGAGCAGGCGTAACCGCAACGCGCGCTGGAGTCCCTGCGTAAATACTGTTTGTAGTCGTTGCATGAGTTTTCCTCCACTTATCCAAACAGGCCGACCGTCTGGACAACCGCCTGGAACAGGAAGAGCAACCGCCCGCCCAGCGTTGTCGTCGGGCCAACTTCTACCGTGGTGCTGATGCCATTGTCCATCCGGTCAAACTCGGCGGCGAGTTTATATTCCGGGTCGATCTTCACCTGCTTCACCGGATCACCCGGCGGGAAGGTCAGGCTGGTTTGCTGCTCCTGGGCCTCCCAGGTGCGCATCTGCTGCGCGCCGCTCGCCAGCGTTACCCGGATCTCGACCGGCACACGTACTTCGCCGGTTCGCGTCACCGTGACGGTGCTCCCGGTCGGCGTATTCTCGATCTCCCCGACAGCATAGTCAATCACACCTGCGCCACCGATAAAGTCATCAAAGAACCAGTCCAGATCCGTGTCGAGAGAGCTTTCGAGCGACTGACGGAAATCGGCACTGGTGGGATGGCGGTAGCGGTAGGTTTCCAGGTAGTCGGCCATGGCCTGGCGAAAGCGCTCCGTCCCCACAACCTGCTCCAGCGTGAACAGCCCCAACGAGGGCTTGCTGTAGGCCGCCACGCCATAGTCAAAGCCGTCATACTCCCACGCCGGCAGGTCGGACGGCACATCCGGGTTGGCGGCATAAGCAGCGCGGTCCATGGCAAATGCGCCCAGACTGAGCGCATCAACGCCGGAGCCCACCCGTAGGTCAGCAGCATGCATGTAGCGACTGCCGCTGTACTGAGTCACCCCCTCGTCCAGCCAGGGCTCACGGCCCTCGTGCGTGGCGGTTTGCATAGGCCACCACTGATGCCCGATCTCGTGCGCCACCACCAGTGCGACAAAGCCGGAGTCGACCGGCGCGCCCAGGGTGCCACCCGTGATCAGCGTGGGATACTCCATACCGCCCGCGCCCGCAGCACTATCCGGCACATCGACCACCGACAGGCGTGGGTGGGGATAGTCGCCGTACCAGTCGCTGTAAGCCTGAAGTGAACCAACCGCCACGTCCATGTAGGTATCAACTGCCGCGGCATGCTCCGGCAGGTAGTAGAGCACCACCTCACTATCCCCCGCCTGAGCCGTGCGTGTCTCGAAATCGGGTGACGCGGCAAAGGCAAAATCGGTGACATCTTCGGCGATAAAGCGCACGGTCTTGCGGCCATCCTGCTCTACCGGCTCGCCGGACGGGACGCCCGCGCCCGCCACAACATACTCCGACGGCGCGGTAATCTGCACATCGTAGTTGCCAAAGTCGTGGAAGAACTCCGCATTGGCATGCCAGGGGATCGTATCCCACGCTCCATCGGCATACACCACCATCTTGGGATACCACTGCCCGACCATGAAGAAGGTATCGTCGCGCCCACCGTAGCCGGTACGGGCAAACACCCGTGGCAGCTTGCTGGTCCATTCTACCTCCAGATCGATGGTCGCGTCCGGTTCCAGCGGTGCGGGCAGCGGAACGCGCATCAGGGTACCGCTGATCGTGGAGCCGGCGAGCAGATCGGTCCCATCGGGCAGCGCCAGTGCGCTCACGGTGATATCCCCCAGACTCTCCTCATCGGTGGTGAATCCGCGATGGCTCCCGCCCGACTCCTGCATCCAGACGGTATCCGGGCTGCTGAAGGCTTTGAGATAGAGCCGCAGCCAGAGTTCCTCCAGCGTGTCATCTGCGGGGTTGCGATAGGTAATCCGCTCCGACCCGGTGACGGTTTTGGCGGCCGGGTCGAGTTCAACCTCCATCTGATAGGAAGCCACCTCCGGCGCGTCAGTTAGCGGCGTGGGCTGAGCTAACGTGACGGCGGGAACGAAGAGCGCAGCCAGGAAGTTGCTCTGCCAGACGGTAACCAGCAGCACCCCGGCCAGTAGTGATCGATAACGCATGAAATCTCCTCCGTTGGAAAGAACAAAAAACCAGATAACAAAGAACAAAGACGAAGTGCGCTTTGTTCTTTGTTCTTTGTTCTTTGTTCCTATGTTCTTTGTTCCTATGTTCTCT
>CAKZQX010000747.1 GCA_937141995.1 uncultured Chloroflexaceae bacterium
GGGATTGCATTATTCTTACCGATGCCCAGGGAAGCATTATCGAGTGGAACCGTAGTATTGCGCAGATTATGGGGTTGAGCCGGGAAGAAACGCTTGGGCGGCCCATCTGGGATGTTCTCTTCCAGGTTGCCCCCGAGGAGTGCCGGACGCCGGCAATGTATGAGCGACTGAAAGCGCAGACGCTGGCCTTTCTGCATACGGGAACGGCACCCTGGGGACGCACCGGGCTTGAGCGTACGGCCCGGCGACCCGATGGCGAGGAGCGGTATGTACAGTCGATGATCTTTCCGATACAGACCACGCACGGCCTCCTGAGTGCCGGCATCACGCGCGATATCACCGAGCACAAGCGAACGGAAGAAGCCTACCGCACTATTGTTGAGCACTCGCTCCAGGGGTTAAGCATTTTCCAGAATGGCCGCATCGTCTTCACCAATCCGGCTACTACCCAGATTACCGGCTATTCTCTCGAAGAACTACTGGCAATGACCGGCGATGAAGTGCAGGCATTAACGCACCCGGATGACCGTTCCATGGTGATAGCCCGGGGACGTAATCGTATTACGGGCAAGGACGAACCTTCCCGGTATGAGTTTCGCATTATTCGCAAAGATGGCACTGTTCGCTGGCTAGAGGTATTCTCCGTGCGCATTGCGTATCGCAATCGGCCTGCCGTACAGACAACGTATATCGATGTCACGGAGCGCAAACAGGCCGAGGAGCAGATCCGCTTCCAGGCGCGACTGCTGAATGAAGTTGGGCAGGCGATTGTGGTTTCGCGGGTGGACGGCACCATTACGTACTGGAACCGGACGGCGGAAAAGCTGTATGGGTGGCCGGCGGCGGCGGTTATCGGGCGTAATGTTCTGGATGTTCTCTCGACCAGGGAATGGTTGCCGCAGGCCAATGCGATAATGAGCCAGGTACGTGCCGGAAAGCCGTGGTCCGGTGAGTTTCAAGTCCGGCGGCGCGATGGCACTTCGTTTTATGTGCTGACGACCGATGTACCGATGTATGATGAACAGGGTGAGCTAAGTGGCATTGTCGGCATCTCAACGGATATTAGTGCGCGGAAGCAGATGGAAGAGGCACTACGGGAGAGTGAAGAGCGCTATCGTGCCGTATCGAGCCTGACATCCGATTTTGCCTTTGCATTGCGAGTTGACCCCGATGAGACCGTGATGCCTGAGTGGGTGGCGGGCGCGGCCACGCGCATCCTGGGCCTGACAACGGACGAAATGAATGATCCGGCCAAAATGATGGGCACGGTCCATCCCGATGATCTTCCACGCATGGCTGAGCATCAGCGGCGGATATTGACCGGGCAGACAACCGGCGCACTGGAGTTTCGCATTGTACGGCATGGTGAGATACGCTGGCTTAACAACTATTTGCATCCCATATGGGATGCAACGCACAAACGAGTTGTACGAATTTATGGCGCGGTCCAGGATATTACTGAACGAAAAAAGATAGAAGCGGCATTCCGCGCCAGCGAAGAACGCTATGCTCGCGCAACCAACGCAGGTAAAGTCAATGTCTGGGATTGGGACTTGCGAACGAATGCGATCTATGTCTCGGATATGCTGAAGCAATTACTCGGCTATGGGCATGATGTGCAGTGGGATATCATTAACGCATGGGAACAACTGGTCCATCCGGATGATCTTGCGCGTCTGGTGGCGCTGCGTGAAGGCATCTGTCGCGGCGAGGTTGATGAAGATACGGCTGAGTATCGTATGCGTCACCGCAATGGTAGCTTTCGCTGGTTCCTCTCGCGCTACCGCATGATCCGGGATGCGCAGGGTACGCCGATGATGATTTCCGGAACCGATACCGATATCACTGAACATAAACAGTTGGAGACGATTTTGCAGCAGCGTGTACGCGAACTGGAGGTGTTGCGCACGCTGATGAATGAGATTACGGGCGAACTCAATCTGGAGACGCTGCTGGGGGATATTCTGAAGTGGTCGGTGATCCTGCTCGCCGCCACGTCCGGGCAGTTGGCGCTCTATGATGCGGAGCGGCGTGAGTTGCAGATCCTGGCCGGCTACAACATGGAAGATGACTTTACCGGTAGCCGGCAGCCGGTAACGCCGGGTGGTACCGAGCAGGTTTTGCTGACCCGCCGCCCACTGGTTATCGAACGTTATTCCACCTGGTCCGGGCGGTTGCCGCAGTACCGGGCCAATGCGAAAACGCTGCTGCTGGTGCCCCTGCTGGCGGGTGAGCAGGTGATTGGCATTATCATTATTGGTGATGACCGCCCGGAGCGTACGTTTACCGCAGCCGATACGGAACTGCTTACGCTGTTTGCACAGCAGGCTACCGTTGCCATCCGTAATGCCCAGATCTTTGCCGAGGCGCAGCATCTGGCAACGATTGACGCGCTGACCGGGTTGTACAATCGGCGGGCCTTTTTTGAACTGGCGCAGCGCGAGTTTGAACGCTCCCGACGGTATGGTCATCTGCTGTCGGTGCTGATGCTTGATATCGATTACTTCAAGCAGATCAACGATACCTATGGTCATGCTGTGGGCGATCAGGTTTTACAGGAGGTTGCGCACCAGTGCCGCAACCTCCTGCGAACCCTGGATATCATTGGGCGGTATGGCGGCGAAGAAATTATGATGGCGCTGCCGGAAACTGACGAGGACAACGCGCAGCAGGTGGCCGAACGGCTACGGCATCACCTGTTCCAGACCGTCATCTCGACAGATGCCCACAAGGTACATATCTCCGTCAGTCTGGGTGTGGCGACCTCGAACGATGGTGAACAGTTAACCCTGGGAGCACTCATCAACCGGGCGGATCAGGCGCTCTACGCGGCCAAGCAGTCCGGTCGCAACCGGGTTGTCGTCTGGTCAACCGCAAGCGCGAACGGGAAGTTCTGAGCAAACCCCGGTAGGGGCGCACGTCTGCGCGGCCGCATCCCCTCTATTCTCGATACAACCGCCGCCGCCCCCCGTAGGGACGCGCACAAGCGCGTCCCCATCCTCCGTAGGGACGCGTTTGTGCGCGTCCGCATCCCGCACAGTGTGAGCTATTCCACATACAAACCCGGCAACCTCGGTCATAGTAAGAAGTGTCCCGAATAGCGCAAGATGAAACAGCCAGAGGAGGCTTCGAGATGAAAGTTGCGATTGTAATCCTGGCGGGAACGGAGACCCACGAAGGACTGGGCCGCCTGGTCAACGCGCTCGAGTCGGCCAAAGAGTTTAAGCAGGCGGGTGACGAGGTGCGCGTGGTCTTTGACGGGGCCGGGACAGAGGGCCTGGCAACCCTCTCAGACCCGGAGCACAAGGCGCACCCGCTGCTGGCCGCCGTGGAGGATACCGTCTCCGGAGCATGCCACTACTGCGCGCGCGCCTTCGGCGTGAAGTCCCGCCTGACCGAGGCGCAGGTTCCGCTGCTGAACGAGTTTGAGGATCACCCCAGCATCCGCACCCTGCTGCAGGAGGGCTACCAGGTCTTGACGTTCTGATGTTCAAAGAACATGGCGTGCGGCAACCACGCCGCCGCCTGAAACGCATGGGGGCGCAGCATCGCTCGTCCCCACCATGGAAATCCGGATCACGAACACCACGAAATGAGCGAAAAACGCGAAACTACTGCTGCCGGCCGCCGGGTTGCACCGAGTTCGTGACCTTCGCCCACTTCTTGATTGCGGGTTTGATGGCACATTGGCATGACATGTTTCGCTACCCCCGAAGACCCCAGAGCGCACTCAGGCGGGATCGTCCGGGGTGGCATACACCTGCCGCAACTCCTCCGGCGTGCCGGCCGCCTTGATCTGATCGCGGATGGCCTGCAGCCGGGTAACTTCACTGATGTGCCGGATCTCAGGCAACAGCGCCAGCCCCTCATCGCCAAACTTGAGGTCGAGCGCCAGGGCGATTCCGGCCAGTAGTTCCTCGCGGCGACCCTGCTCCAGCCCCTGCTCCAGTCCCTGCTCCAGTCCCTGCTCCAGTCCTTGTTTCAACCCCTTTTCCAGCCCCTGCTCCAGGCCCTGCTCCAAGCCTTTCTGTATACCAATCCGCCCCACACTGGTAATGTACGGCATCCGGCGTACCTCCTCTGCCTGAGAAGCGCTCTGATCAGCTCACCGGGGGCACGTCCCCTGCTTCCGTATACACCTGCCGCAAATCCTCCAGCATCTGCACATCCTTGATAGCAGAATGCACCGCCTCAATCACTGCGAGAGCCTGGATCTGTTGGATTTCCGGCAGCAGACGGAGCCCATCCGCACCAAATTTCAACTCCAACCCCAATGCAATTCCTGCTAGCAGACCTTGCCGCACACCCTCA
>CAKZQX010000748.1 GCA_937141995.1 uncultured Chloroflexaceae bacterium
ACAGAAATCCCTGCACCCGATAGCCAAGTTCCGGCGAGCGACGAATCGTATTCCAGACGGCCCGGCCCGGTGTACGCGCCCCAACGATCAGCACACGCCGCATATCAATACCATGCGAACGTAACCGGAAGACCAGGCTACGGTGGAAGAAGCGTAACATAACGCTGCTCCCGATCGCCACCAACCAGCCAAACCCAATGATCGATGCGGTCCAGGGCAGGCCGGCATAGCCAAACAGCGGCAAAACCGAGATATTGATCATCAGTGCCAGAATAGTCGTCAGCGAGATGGCGGTAAAAACTTTGTAGGCTTCATCAACGCGTGACGCGCCCCGCCGCAGATCGTAGAGGCCATTGGCACTGAACGCAAAGCCAAAGACCAGATTGAAGAGCAGCAGAAATATCCCGAAGGACAGCGGGTCTTCCGGCAATTGGAGCGCGTTTGCCTGAATTTCCGGCAAACGCCAAATATAAACGCCGATAAACGACGCATTCACCGCAGCGGCATCACAGCCGATTAACCCGAGCATCAACAACGCGCGCCAGACGCGGTCGCGTGGACGCCCTCCGTTAGCCGACGCGGCGTACCGCTGCTGGGCGGATGAAATTGCGGCCAAGGGCTATGATCTCCTTGAGCGTAATTCCAAATTCGATCAGCACATTGAGCGGCACAGGTGTGATTGCAGCGTAGTGCTTACGATGGAAAATACGCATCGCATCATAGAAAGCCCGAATGGATGGGATGGCCCGGCGGGTACTTGCTGCGCGCTTGTAGTGCAGCACCTGCACTTCAGGATAGTAGACAACGCGCCAGCCATACTGTTTGATCCGGTAGGCCCAATCGAGATCTTCACCATACATAAAGAACTGCTCATCTAGCAGACCCACTTCCCGGATAATGTCGGTACGCAGCAACATGCATGCTCCTACCACCGCGTCAACCTCTGTTTCGATGTCAGGATCGAGGTAGGAGAGATTGTAACGTCCAAAGCGCCGGCTGCGGGGAAAGAGCTGCGCCAGCCCGGTCATGCGGTAGAATGCCACCTCAGGCGTGGGAAACGACCGACGGCAGGCCAGATCAAGCGAACCATCAGATAATACCAGCTTTGGCCCCACCACACCCACATCAGTATGCGCCTCAAGGTAGTCTACCAACCCATCAAGTGCGCCCGGTGGCACAACAGTATCATTATTCAGCAGCAACACATACTCCGGCGCATCCGCCTGCTGGACAATCTCGCGGAGTGCCAGATTGTTGCCATAGGCAAAGCCGCCGTTCCGCGCACTGACAATCAGGCGAACCTGTGGGAAGCGAGTACGGACGACCTCCACACTGGCATCACGCGAAGCATTATCAACCACCCAGACCTCCAGCGAACAGCAGGTGGGGGTCGCGTAGATTGACTCCAGGCAATCGGCCAGCAGGTCAGCCCGGTTATAGTTAAGAATGACAATAGCGAGAACAGGCATAGTTGATTAAAAATTTGTCATCACATCGTCATACTGTATAGGCGATTGAACAAATCCAGTCCGGCTTTCACCTTTCACGACGTTCGGGTAAGGTACTACCATTATACATCGTATAGAGTACGATTCAGTTACACGCGAGAACAGCATCAGGAAGCGCTCAGATGCCCGTCAGATTTCCAAGCGGGTGTCATCCGGCATCTTGCATGACTTTACTTTGTCATAATAGAACGACGATCTGCGACCGCCGGACGTTGCGGGCATAAACCGGGTGCAACCAGGATCGAATGGGTCAGCGAAGGCGGTAATGATCCGCCTCATCGATCTGTCTGTCCTGTATGTCCCTTGTGGTAAGCCCACGCTACGTAGTGACAATTATCGTTGAATGTTGCAAGAATTGTTCCATTGTCGTATCGATTGCACGTTACAAGCTGTTCTTGCATGCAATACGACGCCTCACTCGAACCTTCGTTCCTCGCACGAGTCCCGTGAATGATAGGACGTACACAGTCGGTTCCAAACCCGGCATGTGCCTGGATAAACGGCCTGACTCGCCTCCGGCAGGGCGGAAGGGACCATGCTTTTTCGTAAAACATTTGCACAACATGCAAATGTTTTACGAAAAAGCTAACAAGCGTACCATGCTGCCGCAGGCAAATCGGGTTTCCATCGGGTCAAACGTCCGGTTTGAACATCCACCACGTACCACGCGTGAATGTTTTGTCATGCACTCCGATTTGACAGAACATCACAAACCGTGTAATCTGTTAGTGCTTGAGAAAGATATACCTGTCTCAAGCACATTCCATCTTCAGGTTTTAGCGAGAAGACTGCATGTATTTTGATAAACGGCAAACAAAACAGATTTATCCGGTCGCAGTAATGGCACCGGGACATGCAGCCATGCACGCGTTATGTGTGCATACCGCAGCCTGGCGTGCAGGTTACTGGCATGCCAGGATTATGCGTTCCGTGCGGGCGGTTTCATCAGCCGGCCCGATGCTCGTTATGGCTCTTTAAGGTGGACCGTGTCCCCCTGCGAGAGCCACGGTTGTATCAGTATACAACGGTTCTTGAAAAGGGGGTGGTCATCTTGGGGCAACGAGTCCTCGTTCTCAATGCCAGCTACGAACCGCTACAACTCATCTCCGTTCGACGCGCCGTTATCCTGCTGCTCCAGGAGAAGGCGGAGCTTGTGGAAGCTGCCACCCAGCAGCTCCGGGCCAGTGAGTTTTCTCTGAATATGCCCATCGTGATTCGCCTGGTGCGGTATATCAAGATCCCACGGCGACTTAAGTTACCCTGCTCCCGGCGGGGTGTGCTTGCCCGTGACCGTGAAACCTGCCAGTATTGTGGTATTCAGCCAGGACGCACGCAGTTGACGGTTGATCATGTGATCCCGCGTTCTCAGGGCGGCTTGACCACCTGGGATAATGTGGTGCTGGCCTGCCGTGACTGTAACCATAAAAAGGGCGGACGTACACCCGAACAGGCTAATATGGTGCTGCTCTCGAAGCCGCGCCAACCGCAGTATGTCGCGTTCGCGCTAATGGGCGAACTGGAGCGCAACGACATCTGGCGGAAGTATGCCTTTAGCTGATATGCGCCGACATCTGGGAGATTTTGGCGAGGCGGCAGCCGCGGCATATCTGATCCGCCAGGGTTATACTGTCCATGAACGCCAGTGGCGCTGTCGCAGTGGCGAGATTGACCTGATTGCCCGCCAGGGTGATCAGGTCGTTTTTGTGGAAGTGCGTACCCGGCGTAATATGCCATCCGGCAGCGCGGAAGAGTCGGTGACATCCGCCAAACAGCAGCGACTGGTCGAACTGGCGTATGCCTATATCGAGGCTCACAACCTGGATGAACAGACCCCCTGGCGCATTGATGTAATTGCGGTGCGGATTGACCGAGCCGGCCGCATTGTTCAATTGACCCATATCCCGCACGCCGTTGAGGAGTAACCGGTAGATATTTGACGCTCTTGCATGATGTCTGCTATACTTGAAGCCTCAAGTATATGGTAAGATCCTAGAATGCGAGTGCGATTGCGTGCGGTGCCCTCAAACAATCGTTGGTCATCTGGCACCAGACCTGGATTGTCTGGCAGCCATCTGGATCCTTGTCCGCTTTGGTGGAGCAGGCGACGCGGAACTGGTTTTTGTCCCGGCCGGCCGAACGCTTAATGATCAACCCGCCGATAGTGACCCGCGCATTGTCCATGTTGATACCGGATGTGGCCGGTTTGACCATCATCAATATGCTGATACCTCCCTGAGCGCCGCGGAGTTAGTGCGCCGGGCGGTAGCGAATGATGACTCGGTGCTGCAACGGCTGGTAGAACATGTAACTCGCCTGGATCATGCCGATGTACCACGGGGAGCATCTCCGCTTTTCTTCACGGTAAATGACCTGATTGCCGGGTATAATCAGCTTTTCCCCACCCGCCCCCACCATGTCGTTCAGGCGATGCTACCCAACCTGGATGCCTGGTATGCGCAAGAGCAGCGCCAGACACGCCTGGAAGGTGCGTTTGTGCGCCGGATGGAGTTTACCACGCCCTGGGGCCTGGGCATCGCCATGCAGAGTGACGATGGTGGATCCAGTCGGCTGGCCTACCGGCATGGCGCAGTGCTCTATGCATATCGTGACGGACGGGGCAACATGGGCATTGCGGCACAGAGTCGCTCAGATGTGGATCTGGAACCGGTCTACTTTGATCTGAAGCGGGTGGATGAGGCTGCCGACTGGTATCTGCACCCCAACCACCGCATGCTACTCTGTGGAACGGCCAAAGCACCGCCGCGTCAACCCTCCGGGCTCACCCTCGAAGAACTGGTCGATGTGATTACCTGGGATCGCGGGGAAGTCATTCTGCGCCGGTAACTCACCTGATGCCCTGTCCATAGACGCGCTGAATGGTAATCCGGGCTGAAGCCATGGCATCGGATGTGGGACGGTTGGCGAGATACTCCTCGGCGGCTTCAGGTGAGCCACGGTAACGCAGGGCCAGCCGCCGCCGCAGATCATTGCTGGGTGAGCCAAGTTCTACGGTGCCGCGCACGGTCAGGTAGCGCTGCCGATCCTCCACGGTCAGGCTGATGGTCGGGTTGTGGCGCAGGTTGCGCGCTTTGATGCTCCCGCTGCCCAGGCTGAAGCGGATATTCTCCTCTTCGCGAAGATACCAGACCACGGTCTGCTGAATGGTGCCATCGGGGTTGAGCGTGGCAATCACGGCGTAGTAAACCTCGTCGAGAAATGTGCGTTGCGCTTCGGTGAGAATCATACGGTTCATCTTTCCGGAGATAGAATTTACAGCCATCGTTTTTCACGGTACTTCTATTTTAACCCGGAAATGAGCTGAGGACCAGGAGCTGACGCCTGGGAGCCGCGTATCAACGGATAGTGTTCATACTGATTTGTTGTCATAGCCACAGCGCACAC
>CAKZQX010000749.1 GCA_937141995.1 uncultured Chloroflexaceae bacterium
ATTGAGTTTAAGAATGTCTCGAAGCGGTTTATGCTGCATCATGACCAGCAAAGCTCATTCCTGGAGCGCTTGACGGGCATGTTTCGCAACCGCCCCAAAGGTGAGCCATTCTGGGCACTGCGCGATATCAGCTTCAGCGTCGCGCCGGGCGAGAGCCTGGGCCTGGTGGGACACAACGGCGCGGGCAAAAGCACTGCCCTCAAACTTATGACACGCATCCTGGACCCGACCAGCGGCACGGTGCATCTGGAGGGACGCGTGGCGGCCCTGCTGGAACTGGGCAGCGGCTTTCATCCCGACCTCAGCGGACGCGAGAATGTATTTCTCTATGGCTCACTGATGGGATTGGGCCGGAAAGAGATGCAGGCAAAGATCGATGAAATCGTCGAGTTTGCCGATATTGGTAACTTCCTCGACACCGAAGTCAAGCACTACTCGTCAGGGATGTATACTCGACTGGCCTTCGCTGTCGCTACCGCCGTCGATCCGGATATTCTGATCACCGATGAGGTCTTGGCCGTTGGCGACGAGGCATTTCAGCGCAAATGTATGGAGCGCATCTTCAACTTTCGGCGCATGGGCAAGACGATCATCTTTGTATCCCACGGGTTGGAGGTCGTGCGCACCCTCTGCGACCAGGCGGTCTGGCTGGATCATGGCATGGCACGAGCAGTTGGACCGGCGGGCGAGGTGGTCGATGCGTATCTGGCCGAAGTCAATCGCCAGGAGCAGGCGCGGATCAAAAAGCAGCGCTTTGCACATGTTAGTAAATCTGACGCTGATCAGGCCGCGGAAGAAGAGCAGGAAGAGGAAGAAAATCTCTATCGGCGGGGTAGCCGCGAGATAGAGATTGTACGGGTTGAACTGCTTGATGCGGCCGAGAATAGACGTGAGGTCTTTCAGACCTATGATGCCATGACTATTCGTATGCATTATGTCGCCCATGAGCCAGTGCAGTATCCGGTCTTTGGCATCGCCCTGCATCATGAAAACGGCCTCTGGCTGACCGGGCCAAATACCAGTTTTGCCGGGGTAGAACTGCCCCGTGTGGCCGGTGCAGGCTATGTTGACTATCATATCCCCAACCTGCCGCTGCTGACCGGGCGCTACCTGCTCAGTGTAACTGCATATGATGAAACGATGCTACATCCTTATGACTATCATGATCGACTGTATCAGGTGGTAGTTCAGAGCAGAGGCATGCGTGAGCGCTATGGTATTATGTCATTGGCCGGGAATTGGGAGTGGCAGGAAGTGACGGATAGTTCTTTTGATACTGTTGGCAAATCTATACAAAAAAACCAGAAAGTAGTATGAATCCCGAACCAGGCATAACTTCATTTGAAATAAATCCATTACACCTCCCTTTTGATCAATATGGTCGCTATCGGATGATCCAGGAGGCACTTGATGCAGTACGTCCGACCATTGGCGAACGCCTGCGCATCCTTGATGTCGGTGGTTTCTTCCGAACCGGGCGCGGCGTGGACATCCTACCTGTTCGAGCTTTTTTACCTGACGACGATCTGCTGGTGATTGATCAACAACCCGGTACATTACCTGGATACATCCAGGGGGATGGACGCAACCTGGATTTTGATGACCATTCATTCGACTTTGTCATTTCATGCGATACCCTGGAACATGTTCCTAATCCGGATCGTCCGGCTTTCTGGCAGGAGTTGCTGCGGGTGGCGCGCTATGGGGTATTGCTGGCCGCACCCTTTGCCGGCCCTGAGGTGGTCGCTGCTGAGGAGCTACTCTTTGCGTATATCCAGGCCGAACTGGGCGTAGAGCAACGCCAACTTAAAGAACATCATGATTATGGACTGCCCGATCTCGAGCAGACGTGCGCATTTCTCGATGCCAAGGGATGGCGCCATCACACCTATCCATCCGGTTACATACATGCCTGGTTGGCCATGATGATAGCAAAACATTATCTTCTGGGACAGACGAATGATCATGATTTGCATGAGCAACTGGATGCGTATTACACCCGTTTCTTGAGTGCTGACGAACGGCGTGAACCGGCCTATCGCCACATGGTGCTGGTGGAATGTGATGGGCATGGCGACTGGTTATCCGCTGCTGATGCTGCTTTGCAACCAACTATTTGCACCAATGCACCGGCGAGTCAACCTACGTGGTCGGCAGTCACAAACTGGCTCTTCCAGTTTTTCAGCATCAATCTTGATCAACAGTCTACGGGTCCGCTGGCACAAACCGTGGCGGTGCAGGCACAGACCATTCAGATGCTGCAACATGCATTGACTCAACGTGAGGCACAGGTACAGGATCTGGAGCAGCGCGCCCGTTGGTTGGAGGAACAGGCGATGGCCTCCCGTCGGGCTTTGACGGCCGTCGAGCAGGGTCGGGTGATGCGATTGATGCGCTGGTTGAGCAAGCAATAACCGACGCGCATTCCACAGGAGAACCACTGTCCACTATGACAGTTGATTATTCTTACCAGTCAAGCCGTTTACGCCTGATCACCAGTCTGCGTACCTGGATTGTCCACGATGGTATAGTGTTGCTCCTGTTTGCAGTGGTAGCGTTGGCAGCGATGTATCCGGTTGTAGCAGCACCACGCTCTCGTATCATTGGTTGGTTGGGAGACAATGTTCAGCATGTTTATATCACCGGGTGGATGGCGCAGGCTATGTTGCTGGGG
>CAKZQX010000750.1 GCA_937141995.1 uncultured Chloroflexaceae bacterium
CTACAACTGCTGCTTGCGCGACTCTGCATCGTCCGCGTCTTGCTTCTCCGTATCAACTGCCATCTCTGCATCAACGGCGCGCCCGGTATCGGGATTAATCGGTGTGCCGGTTGCCGTTGCGCCGGCTTCCTGGGCCACGCCCACCGCCTTACTTACCGCTGCCCGGGTGGCCTCGCTCGCGGTGGCGACCTCTTCTTCCTCAGAAGTAGGATGCTCGGTCTCTTCCGAACGCTCCCCAACTGCATCGCCCGCCGCGCCAACACCCGCGCCGATGGCGGCACCCGTAACACCGCCGACAACCGCGCCGACCGGACCTCCAACCGACCCGATTGCGGCCCCGGCCCCGATACCCGAAGCAGTTCCAATCAGAGTACCTGCCTTGCTGCTCTGCTCCCAGGCATTACCGGCTGTTGGTTCGGTTGGCGTCTCCGTGCTCTGCCGGCCCGCTTTACGCCACTGCTCGGCCTGCTCTTCAACATCAAGCGCGCCATGCTGCTGCATAAGCGCCTCAACCTGTGGCACTGTGGGCTCCTCCACCTTGATTGCCACCAGGGTTGCGCCGCGCCGCAATCCTTCCGTATAAACCGCAGCTTTATCTTCCGACACGCCCGCGCCGATGAAGGCTCCCATCAGGCCGCCAACCGCCGCCCCCAGCCCGGCCCCGGCTGCGGTGGTTGCCAGCGCCGTCGCAATTGCCATTCCCAACGGCCCACTAACCACAGCGGCTCCCAGACCGGCGAGGACAAACGTATCCACGCCGACCAGCAACCCCATTGAGCCACCAACCAGACTACCGCCGACTGCGCCCGACTTTGCCCCTTGTGAACGCCCAAACTCACTCTCCGGCGGCACTGTGGCCGACTCTTGCGACGCTTCGCGGGCAATCATGCTGATATCTTCACGCGGATAGCCCTGGTCGAGTAGATCCTGCACGGTTTCCTGGGCTGCCGTCGTGGTCTGAAACATTCCAATGATGGTTGTCGGCATCGTGTATCCTCCTATCTCTTTCCGGCAATACAGCTTGAGTAAGCTGACACCAGCATCTCTACAGGAAAATATTGGCAAGATCGTTGCCGGCGTTCCGGTACACGCATTACGCGGTTGACGTTCAAACCGGATGTTTGATTAGATGGAAGCCGGTCTCGTCTGCGGCAGGTTGAGTACAACATAACGCCGAACCCTGGTGGGGTCCGGCGCTCCTGGTATCGGATAGATTGACTTCGGCGTGGCGCTTCCGGTTGCTCGGTTATAGCAGGCCGCGGATATGCTCAGCCAGCCGCATTGCCAGGGCCGCCAGCGTCAGGGTTGGGTTAGCTGCGGGGGAGGCGGGGAAGACGGAGAGGTCGCAGACAAACAGGTTTTCATATCCCAGAAACTTCAGGTCGGTATCAACGACGCCATCATTATTCGCCCCGATGCGCAATGTTCCAACCTCGTGGGCCACACCACCCGGCGGGGCCGGCTTCAGACTCAGATCGTTGTTCGGCAACGGGATACCTCCCAGGCTCCCGATGATCTGATTTTTCAGCGCCTCAATCTCGCCCATAAAGGGATTGGCCGCCGGGCTGGCCTGCATATGCACCACCGGCTTCACATAGGATGGTCCATTCTGTTCGATCCGGTTCTCTTCCATCAGCGGCGCATTAAAGAGAAAGACCAGTTCACACAGCATATGGTTGTCTTTCTCACGGATGTGGCGTTCCAGCAGATCATCGTCAAGGTAGCGACCCTGGTTAAAGTCGGCTCCCAGTTCCAGCACAACGTTGTAGGGGTGCGCATCGAGATTCGCGTCTTTATGCTGCGCCAGAATCTTGCCGGCCCCATTCTGATTGTGAAATGCGGTTCCCGGCGGAATGCGAAAGTGGGTGAAGAAGATCGGATGGTCGGTGATGCCGATACCAATCTTCCCATTTGGATCATTAAGCCGGCTGATGCCGGCAAGTTTGGCGCTTTCGATAGTGCCGGCAGCCAGAATAACATGACGAGCGCGGAAGGTGCGCAGTTGATTGGCAATCAGATCTTGCGCCACAACTTCCGTTATGCGGTCCCCGTCCGTCTCCAGGCGCACCACCACATGGTTAAGGTTGACCCAGAGATTCTGGTTACCCTGGGGGCCGGCGGTCAGCCGCGACTCCATCAGCAGATCGGCAGTCGAGAACATGCCGGTGGAGATCGTTCCCAATCCATCGTTGGTGTAGTGAACGGCAACCGGCGCATCAAAATGGCTAAACTCGGGGAACCGGTTCCGCAAAAAGGTCTTGATCTCCCGATGGTACGGCGCAGGCTGTAACGGCGTCCGGTTCATCAGATCCTCGGCGCGCTGGTAGCCACCGCCTTCCAGATACCAGCGGATCGACTCACGCGGCCAGAGTTCCATCTCCCACCAGCTCATCCGCGGAATCAGACCACCCCAGAAGAGCGAACGCCCGCCCAGATTGAAGGCTTGACCGCCATCATAGAACGTATTGAAAGCATTGGTGTAGTTCTGGACTTTAAACTCCTCGAAGAGCGTCCAGATATGCTTGTCGAACTGACCGATGCGGTGGCGCCGGGGCAGATTGGCGACATGCGAGGGAAAGAGGTAGCCCCCCGCTTCCAGCACCAGCACACTCAGGCCCATATCGGACAACTGGTCAGCAACAATACCACCGCCAATGCCCGACCCGATCACAATCACATCAAACAGGCGACCCTCGTCGAGATTGGGGGCGAAGAAGAGGTTTTGAACGTAGCCGCTCTCAACAATTAACTCTGAAATGCGCGGAAAGCGTATCTGCGCATCAGTGTAGATGTAGTCACCACCCGCACCTGGTTCGATTGCCAGATCAGGTCCATCCATCCAGTAGGTTTTCTCCAGCATAAACTTGAAAATCATGCGCGGTTGATAGCCGGCCTCGGGTAATTCAAACCGCCACTCATCGTTCTCATAAATCCCCGGAATATCCTGGTCCCATCCATCTACATCATTACGAATCGTAACCATCAGATCCGGACGATACCGCATTGTCCGCAGGCGAATTGTAAACATAACAATCCACTTTCATATAAGGCGTATAAAACTACTCATCACCTTACTATGAACGCGGCGCGTATAGCATTTTGCTTTGGGAATTGTAAAGAAACGGTAAGACATGAAAAGAACAGCGAACAAAGCCTGCCTGGCATATCGCTACCAGACAACATATTTGTTCTTTGTTCGCTGTTCTTTCTGTAGCTACTCTTCCAGATACATAGACACCCGATTCCGACCGGCATGCTTACTCTGGTACAGCAGACGATCAGCGCGTTTAAGCAATGTCTCAACGCTGTCATCAGCCTGCGCCAGGGTTGCGCCAATTGACACCGTAACCCGAATGGTCATCGGCCAGACCGGCAACCGGGACTCGGCAATCAGCAGTCGAAACCGTTCAGCCAGGACATACATGCTCTCTTCATCGACGTTCCGCATGATCGATACAAACTCTTCGCCACCCCAACGCCCGACAATATCCGAGGATCGGGCATTATTCATAAATGTGTTGCCTATCATGCGCAATACTTCGTCGCCGATATCGTGGCCATAGATATCGTTAATGCGTTTGAAATTATCGGCATCAATAAATAACACCCCAAATGACCAGTCATATCGGCGCATCTCATCAAACCGCAGATTCAGACTCATCTCAAGATAGCGTCGGTTTGCCAATTGTGTCAGCGGATCGAGCAGCGCCAGTTGTTCCAACTCTTTCAGCCGCTGGGCAGTAGCGAGCCGGGCACTATTATCGTTAAATACCTCAACGGCACCGATAATATTCCCATCATCATCGCGCACGGGCGCAGTCCGAACAACCACCGGTAGCCGCCGACCATCCTTGTGATGCAGATAAACTTCGACTTCCCGCTGATCGCCATCCTGAATCGTTGCCGCCAGCGGGCAGAGACCAAAACACAACTCGTTATCATCATTATCAACATGGCGAAGAATATTATCCCAGCAGTGCCGACCAACAACCTCCTCAGCGGTAAACCCGGCGATGGCCTCGGCACCCTTATTCCAGTAGGTGATCCTGCGTTGGGAATCAACAAAATAGACCCCATCATACAGGCTGTCCAGCACATTTTTGTAGAAAGTATTATCCAGATCCATAGCCGTTCCAGGTCAAGAAAAAACAGTAAAATTCAGTTCCATGATGACAGTGGATGGGTGCATGATCAGAATGCCTGCAAAAAAGCCCTGGCGCGTTCTTCACCATCAGCAATCAAATCTTTGATAAAGGAGGGACTACGATCCAGTTTTGAGGCATAGTCTAAGCTGCGCTGCATCATCAATCTGCGTATCGTGATATGTTTGTAGTTTGTGTCGGAAATGACACCACTGGCGATCAACTCATTGATCCGTTCAATAAAATAGACCTCCTGATTAAGCGAGAGATTCCCGGCAAGCTCATTTCGGCGATCCTGAATATCCTGGATGGTCATCGGCTCTTCAGTACGGACTGACGGGTTAATCTGAATAATCCAGATTTCATCAGGTTTCGGTTGCGTTGCCGTACCAGTATGCATAAAGTCACGTATCGGCGGATTATGTGAAAAGAGCCCATCCCAGTAGACGCCACCCCGGGTATGCACAGCGCGGAACAACGTCGGGATCGCCGCCGATGCCAGGATCGCCTCAGCATCAATCTCCCCATCACGAAAGATGGTCAACTCCCCCGACAACACATTAACCGCGCCGACCAGGAACGTCGGACTGGTGGGCGTGATATACGCCGGCAACTGCGCAAAGTCCACATACTTTTCGAGCAGTAAGCGCAGCCGTTCCTGGCCCCATGGTGGATAAAAATAGGGATTGACTGCGGGCAGATTGACCAGATCTTGCAGGCGTGACCCCAGCACGACCAGATTATTTAGCAGCATGTCATAAAAGAAGTTGGCGGAAGTATCCTGCCAGAATGCATCCAGCAGTTCAATCGCCTGATCCCGATCATTGCGCAGCAAACAGGACCATGCCAGCAGCGCACAGATTGCGCCACCCGATGTGCCACTCATTCCCACAATCTCGTATGTTTCCGGGAGGTTGCGGAAGATGCCGCGCAGTGCGCCGGCCGTAAATGCAGTATGGCTCCCCCCGCCCTGGCAGGCAATCGCGATACGACGAGGAGATGAAGTGGTACTCATAATGAACTCTTCTCTCTTTCTAAATCGGGTCTATCTGCCGGGGCAGGAGCCGTCAGGTATTGCAACCAGAATGAACTGGCATACGCGGCCACACGCCTGCAACACAGGCCCACGTCGAATATCCTGGGGATGGTCAGCCAGGCCGGCCATCGTCACCCGCAGCCCCGGCTTGAGCTCTATAGCAGTCTGCTATCAGCATCACACATTTCTCATGCACACGTTGAAATAGTAAATCTATCGTACGTACTGTTTGGATATATGTCAAGATCCTGGACAGAGAATGTGGAAATTTTGTCATAAAGTTGTCGTTTTGCTGCTGATCTGGAAATGTTCATGATATAGAATACATGATGGTGAAGGCGCACAGGATGTGTGCGCCTCCGCTCAGACGATACGTAGTTGGGTATGTAACACGAGTTACGCGGTACAATCGGTTCCGGCCTGGTAGACAAACCCAAACACCGGCTTCACCTCCGGGTCAGTGACCGGGTAGCTTCATCTTATGTGCATCCTGGTATATCAGGCGACGGCGAAGGCTTTGATCAGGTAGCCCATCCAGCGCATGCCCATCCAATAATCTTCTATACGGATATTTTCATCCGGCGCATGGATCTGGGTACCATGATAGCCGCACCCGGCACCACTAGCAACCGGCGTGCCAAATGCCTGGCAGAGCGGATACATCGGCCCGGTACCTGCCATTGTCGGGTAGACCAGCGGTGCGATATGATAGGTCATCTCTGCCGCAGCCGTTACTGCGCGTACAACCGGCGCATCAAGATCGCTACGCGCCGGGTGTTCCCCCCCCAGGTCAACCATTTCGATATCCGTATAGCCTTGCGCATCCAGGTGCGCCCGGAGTTGTTGCAGCACCGTCTCCGGCTCCATATCCGGCACCAGGCGAAAATCGATCTTGGCACGGGCCTCACTTGGCAAGACGGTCTTGGAACCCTCTCCCGTATACCCGGACACCAGACCACAGATGGTACAGGTTGGTTCAAAGAGATGCCTACGCAGCCGTTCAACACCCTGGACATCATCCAGGAATGCCGGAATACCATAGTCGGCCAGAACTGCTTCATCGTCGGCGGGAATGCTTTCAAGCGTCTGCAGATCGATCTCGGTGGCCGGCCGGATCGCATCATAAAAGCCCGGGATCAGGATATGGCCGTCAGGTGCTTTGAGCGTCGCCAGCGCCCAGGTCAACCGCCAGGCCGGGTTGGGCACCACGGTAGCATTGGACGAGTGCAGATCCCGCACGGCACCGCGCGCGATTAACTCAACATACTGAATGCCCTTCGCGCCACAGGCAACCGTCGGACGCCCCGCAATGTCCCGCCCGCCCGTCTCCCAGAGACAGCCATCGGCCTTGAGCAGATCGGGATGATTGCGGCAGAAGGCATACAGCGTGAGTGAGCTTACCTCCTCCTCGCCCTCGATCACAAAAGCAATCCGTATGGGCAACTCACCCTGGGTTGCCAGCCATGCCTCAATCGCCTGAATACGTAGCATCAGGTTGCCTTTGTTGTCCGCCACCCCCCGCGCATAGATCTTCTCATCACGAATGGTCGGCTCAAAGGCGGGCGAAGTCCAGAGTTCGAGCGGCTCAGCCGGCTGTACATCATAGTGATCATAGATTAGCAGGGTACGCGGGCCATTCCCCAGTGTGCCATAGACGACCGGCGCACCGCCGTTAGTACTGATCAGGCGTACCTCCGCGCCCAACTGCTCTAACCGCGCCTTTACCCGGGCGCAGGCTTCCGGTATGCAGCGTCCCTGCGCGGCCACGGAGGGGATACGCAGCAGATCGAATAACTCCGAGAGAAACCGTTCCTTATGGGCATCAATATAGCTAATAAATTGATCCATACCGCTATCCTTATACCTGTTCTTTCTGTGCAACAATCTACGTCACAACCCGGATTGCTTACTGCTTCTGAAATATATTGATCG
>CAKZQX010000751.1 GCA_937141995.1 uncultured Chloroflexaceae bacterium
CCTTTGCGGACTGGTCACGGGTTACGCTCTACCGCAATGGTGCGCTGATCTGGGGCGCGGAGCCGGATGGGGTGAATGTGCCGGCACCAGCGGCCAATCCGGCGACTGCGCCGACCAGTTCACCGGCGGCATCCGGTACCGAGGGCGCAACCGCCTGCCGGGTCAACTACATGGTTACTGACGAGTGGCCCGGCGGTTTCAACGCGACGGTGACGCTTACCAACCAGAGTGGAGTTGCGCTGAATGGCTGGCAACTTGCCTGGACCTTCCCGGCTGATCAGCGGATTATTAACCTCTGGAATGGACAGGTGACGCAGACGGGGGCCGACGTGGTTGTCACCGATGCGGGCTGGAATGCGCAGGTACCTGCTGGCGGCACGATCGAGTTTGGCTTCCAGGCCATCTTCGGCGACACCAACAGCCCACCGACCGCGTTCACCCTGGACGGGGTGCCGTGTAACTGAGGTAGTGTTGACATACAAATCGGGCGTTTGACCAGACGAATGGCCGAACCGCCTCCGGCAGAGTGGAAGAATTCAGATCGGGGTGCGAAAGAACTTGTACACAGTGTAAGTTCTTTCGCACCCCAATCAAACATATCATGCTACCGCAGGCGAAGCCGGTGTTTGGTTCCGGCACCAGGTTAAAACAGGTTGCACTGCGTAACTCGTGTGGATTGGAGACATCGAAAGCCTTGATGGATGCCGGCTTCCTTCAGATCTTTTCATATGCTTGAAAAGAGGAAAGCTATCTCCGGATTTATCTCAAAAAAACGCGATTATTATCTTTTATTCTTTGTTCTTGCGATCTTTGTTCTCTCCCCTACATCAACCCCATCCGCCGCCAGCGCCAGCGTCGTAACTCACGCGACATGTGCTGTTGCATCTGGAGCAGTTTCCGCCCGATCGGGCCGATTATCGGGATCGGTAGCTTGGCCCAGCGGCGCAACAGCAGCCGGACATTAACGCTCATTCGGCGCAGCGTGCGGTCGCGTCGGCCGATCAGTGCCGCGCCAAGCATCATAAAGGGAATGCCGAGCGGCAGTGGCATCCAGAACAAAAAGATGCCCAGGATAATGAAAATCCAGCCGAGAATGCGCCGCAACATCTGGAACAGAGTTATTTTAGTGATGTTGAGTGGTTCGGGTGGTGGCGGTGGTGGTGCATCGCGCCGCTTGAGCAGCCAGAATAGCGTTCCAAAGGTCATAAAGCCGATGAGTATTAAGAGTATCATCGTACCAGATGCCTGCAGATTTCTAAGCGCGGGATTAGAGAATTCGCTCGAGCGCTACTGCCCACGCTAGCAGGCGCTCGTCGGCCATGAAAGGAGCCACACATTGCAGACCAAGCGGAAGCCCATCCGTGGCCGGGCCTGCGGGCAGCGTTACAGTTGGTAGCCCGGCATGTGTCCAGGGCAGGTTCATTGCCGGGTCGCCGGTTGCCTCCAGGCCCACCGGGGCCGTACTTATTGCGGCTGGGCAAATCCAGAGATCAATCCCGGCTTGAGCCATCAATTCCTCGATTTCCTTCCGGAGTGTTATTCGGCCGGCGCGGGCCGTTGCTGTCTCTGCATCGGATACCATCCGCCCCTGACGAATAAGTGCAGCGGTGCGGGGACGGTACTGGCCGGCATAGTTGTCAAACCATGCCTGATGCACGGCAGCCATCTCTGCGGCGATCATGGCCTGATGACGCTGCGCAATCGCGGCGATATCCGCAAACATATGGACATAGCGAATTGTGTACCCGGCTTTCTGAAATAGTCGCACCTGCGTTGCCAGCGCGTTTAAGGCCTCCGGGTCGGCCTGATCAAGATATGGCCCCTCCGGGAGGCCCAGCACTGGTTTACCTGCTGCATGGGCTGCCTGATCGAAAGATTGCCACTCCCGGCAAAGCTGTGCGGCGGCAAGCCGCATGCCCGCCGCATCCTGCGTCATCAATCCGACATGGTCGGCGGATGGAGCAAAGGGCACAATGCCGTCGGTGGCGATGCGCCCGTAGCTTGGTTTAAACCCAACTATACCGCAAAATGCTGACGGACGTATTACCGACCCGACGGTCTGGGTGCCCAGTGCCAACGGACAGAGTCCCGCCGCCACCGCCGCTGCCGAGCCGCTGCTGGAGCCGCCGGGTGTGTGATCCAGGGCGTGCGGGTTGCGGGTTGGACCGGGCTCATAGTAGGCAAACTCGGTTGTCACCGTTTTCCCCAGGATAAGCGCCCCTGCCTGACGCAGCGCCGTCACGCAGGCTGCCTCGGTCCCGGCGAACAACCTGGGCGGGAGCTGCGTCCCGGCCAGTGTCGGAAATCCATCGACATGAAAAATATCTTTGACACCAACCAGCAGGCCATACAGGGGCGGGCGGCCGGCCGGATCGGGGAAGCGGGTCTGCACCTCGGCGGCGGCACGCAGCAGACGCTCGCGCCGTCCCGGTTCCGGGAGGAGCGCCTGAACATGTGATTCAACCGCGTCAACCCGGTCGCACATTGCATCAACATATTCCAGCAGATCATCCTGACCGCTACCTAGTGCCGTTACCGTATCGGCCAGGGGTGCCGGGAAGGTAAACATGCTGCACTGCTCCTCCCATCTGCTTCTCAACCATTGGGTTGCCGGGCGTTACGTTTCGCCTGTCAGTTTCGCCTGCACAATCCGGCGGACAATTGCGGCGAAGGTTGCCGCGTCCCGCCCGCGACTGGAGGCTCCCAGGCCATCGACATCGGGGTGGGTCGGCAGGTCGGCGGCATGCTCAGGCGTGACACTGCCGCCATAAATAATCCGAATCTGCGCGGCGGTAGCGGCATCAAAATGCGTGCGCACCCACTCCCGGATCAGTGCGCATCCCCGGCCCACATGCGCCGCGCCTGCCGGAGCATTCAGCCCGATCTGGCCCTCCGGCTCATAGACAAAGGTCATTGTTGCCACTTGCCCGGCCCGGCAACCCTCCAGGAGGCGCGGCAGTTGTTGGGCCAGGGCATCGGCTACCGACGATTGCTGTTTGCCCTCGCCCACCAGCAGGATCGGTGTCAGACCGGCCGCAAGGGCCAGATGCAGCTTTCGGTTGACCGTCGTGTCGTCGTCGTCCAGGTGGCGGCGGGTCTCCCAGTGCCCCAGCATTACCCAGCGACAACCAGCGTCCGCCAGCAACTCGGCCGAGATCTCCCCGGTGCGGGCGATGTCGGTCGTGGCGGCGCAATTCTGTCCCCCCAGGTGCAGCGTATAGCCATCTCTGGCATACAGATTGCGCAACTCCTGGGCAACCGGCCAGAGCGCGGTGTAGGGCGGACAGATCACCAGATCGAGCTTTGCCAGGATCGCACCCAGTTGCGCCTGCGCGTCGTGGACAAAGGTCAGACTATCCGCGACAGTCATGGTCATCTTCCAATTTGCCAACGCCAGCGGTTTACGGGGCATTGCCGGTCCTTATCAAGTCTTGTGTGCGGTGTGGATACCCGGCACAGGTCTCAAATGATTATTGTACGCACCATGGTATCATATATTTGCAACAATGTGACACAAACCGGCATGATCTATGCGCTACTGGAGCATAAACGGTCAGTGGTCAGGTATCAGCGGTCAGTAACACGAGTTACGCGGTTGCTCACCCAAAAGGAAATTTCGCCTCCGGCAGGGCGGA
>CAKZQX010000752.1 GCA_937141995.1 uncultured Chloroflexaceae bacterium
AAATTTCAAATTGAATCACGGTTTGATCCAATCCCTCCGCCAGAATTTGTTCCCAAAGTTTTGGCATGCAATCCCCCTGTATATGCAGGCAACGCTTCTCTGGTACTATTATATATCAGAGAGTACAACCTGAAGGCGGATATGTCGCATAAGACTATGCTCCTAAAGCCGGAAGTATAGTCGTTTACCGAAAACGTTCGTGGACACAACACTATGTCTCCATGCCAATTTCTGCAAGTATTGGTAGCAGTTCACCATTCAGCGCGGTATAGCCGTCGGCATTAATATGCAGGAAATCATCCTGATACTCCGGGCGTACCCGACCTGTAGTATCTGCCAGCACTGCCGCCGTATCAAAAATAAACACATGCTCATCGCGCAACGTGGCAATATGCTGATTGACCTCGGTCACGGCGGCGGGTACATCAACCGTTGCGAAGAGACGCTGCTCAAGCGGTGCCGGGCCCAGCGGAAAGATCGTCGTCAGAATAACCGTTGCGCCCTGTGCGCGCGCCTTTGCGACAATCTGCGTAATATTTGTCTTACACTCGGCAATAATCGTAGCCCGATCATGCGGAAAGATTGACAGTGTACTCAGATCATTCACCCCCACCTGCACAACCAGCACATCCGGGGCGACCGGGGGAATATGGTAGTCAAAGCGCAGTAGCGCCTGGACCGATGTCTGACCATTCACCCCCCGATTGATAAACTGCCATTGCGCGTTGTCGGCGGGCGGCACCCACTGCGCGGCGCGCGAGTCGCCAAAAAAGACCACTCGCTGCGGTCCCGCTTCATCTGCTTCGGCAGTCGGGGTGGCTGCGGTAGGATAGGCAGCCAGGCCGAGCGGGCTCAGCCGGGTGCCGTTGAAAAAGCGCTGATACTGCCGGCTCTGCCGAATCAAGATGATATTGAACAGCACCGAGGCAGCCAGGGCCACGCTTAGCAACCCAACCAGAAACAATAGCATACGCCGTAATTTCATAAGCTAGAAACCTGCATCCAATCACCACACAAGCGAGAAGAAACAAATATAGCAATCCTCAAGTAGTTGTGAACTGGTTCTTCGGGGTTCGTTCCCGACTGCCTGATGAAGGTTGAAAACATAGTCCGGATATGACGAACCGAGAGTCCCGGCTTAAGTCGGTGAGATACCTGCCGGGACAGGGCATCCTGCCGGGAACGCCTGATCCGGCTGAAGCCGGGACGCCTGCGCGGCGATATCCGGATGAAACTTTCAACGTTCATCAGGCGGCACGACAATTCAGGCTTGCTATAGACAAAGAAAGACCGAACGCATGCTGCGCAGGAGCTACTCCCGGCACGCTTTATGCTCTGTTACGCTGTGTTCGGTTCTTTCTAGAGCATACCAGAAAAAAGGAACACTGGGGTAAAATTTTTGTTAAAGACTGAAGTAGCAAAATTGTCATCTACCCATACACCTGTTTTCACTTAAAATCCAGCGCAACCTGTTTTCCTGGTAACATAATGATTCCGCTATTCCGACAGGATTCGACACAATCACGGATTACTTTTACTACTCATACAGGTGTCCCGTTATGCGTACATGGTTAGCTTCGACCTATGCCCGGCTGCTGCTGGCGATCGTTCTCCTCGGTGTCGTCGGGAGTTGTAGCAATCCCGCGACGGAGATGCCGACGAGCAGCACGGGAGAGAATACCCCCCTACCGGATGCCGATGTTGTTATTCACATCGACCCGGAGCAGGCGACCCACCCGATCAGCCCGTTTATCTACGGCCTCTCGGTCGCCTCCACCGACGATCTGAACGATATGCGCCCCGGACTGAACAGTTGGGGCGGCAATCCCAACACCCGTTACAACTGGCGACATGGCAATGCCTGGAATACCGGCAGCGACTGGCTGTATATGAACTATGGCGATGAACAGGGCGACGTTGCCGCAACCAGTGATGCGTTTGTAGTGAAGTCAATCAATGCCGGTGCCGCTGTGCGTATTGCCCTGCCAACTCTGGGCTGGGTCGCCAAAGACAGTGATAATGCAACTTGCTCATTTCCGGATGCCGACGGCGAGTGTGGTGATGCCGCCGGGGCTACCTGTGAGAATCCCGGCGCTATCGCCGATCCCAACGATACCAGTGTCCCCTCAGATGTTCAAGATATCGTTGCATGGGTCGAGCATATGCTGGTAGCGCAGGAGTTTGATGTTCGGTTTCTGGCGATGGACAATGAGCCGGAACTCTGGGGCATCACCCACTATGATGTGCATCCGACCTGCACCACTTATGATGAAATCCTGACGAAATATCTGGACTATGCCACGGCGGTACGCGCAGTTGCGCCCGAAGTGGAACTGCTGGGCCCCGTGACCTGCTGCTGGTACTTCTACTGGAACTCGGCGGCGGGATGGGCCGATAAGGCGAAACATGGCAACCAGGCTTTTCTACCCTGGTTCCTCGATCAAGTCCGCGCGCACGACGAGCACCATGGCGTCCAGACCATTGATGTGCTCGACATCCGCTTCTATCCCGAGGATGTCTACAACGAGGAGATCGACCCGGAAACCGCAGCGCTCCGCCTGCGCAGCACCCGCTCACTCTGGGACAGAACATATGTTGAGGAGACCTGGATTAAGGAGCCGATCTACCTGATCCCGCGCATGAAAGAATTGATCGCGGAGCACTATCCCGGTCTCAAGCTGGCGATTAGCGAGTGGAACTGGGGCGCGGACCAGACGATGAATGGCGCATTAGCGCTGGCCGATGTGCTGGGCATCATGGGCCGCGAAGATGTCTACCTGGCAGCCTACTGGACCCAGCCCGATATCGGTAGTCCGGGCGCGTTTGCTTTCAAAATGTTTACCAACTATGATGGTCAGGGGCAGCGCTTTGGCGATATGTCGCTGCTGACTGAGAGCAGCATGCCGGATCAGGTGACGGCCTATGGTAGCCGGGATAGCGCCACCGGGCAACTGAAGCTGATGCTGATCAACAAAGATCCGGAACGTGACCTGCAAACCGCCCTGGCGCTGCCGAACGGAGCCCTGACCGGCACCGGCACGCGCTACCGCTACAGCGAAGCCGCACCGAACGCGATTACCAGCGAGCCACTGACGCTTGCCGCCGACGCAACGCTGACCCTACCGGCCTACTCGATTACGCTCGTTGTTATGGACACGCCGCACGCTATGGGCGATCAGACGGACGTTGCACCGGATGAAACGTAGCTATCGCCTGCGGCAGCCCCGTTCGCCGAGAATGACGTAACTCATACTACTGAGGCAGAAGCAACATGAAGAAATACCAGATCGGTTTTATCCTGGAACAGGCCCTCGGCCATATCACGCATGCCCAAAATCTGCGGGTAAATATTCCCCATGACCCGGATGTCCAGGCCCACTGGGCGCTGGTTCCCTGGGAAACGCCCGGCATCGGTAGCCGCATTCCCGTCTACAAAAGCAACTGGACCGTACGGGCCGGACTGCGTGCCCGCAGTATGGTTGCCCGAATGACCCGGCAGCACCAACTGGATGCGCTCTTTTTCCACTCACAGGTACCGGCGGTGCTGGCAACCAACTGGATCAAACGCTTTCCCAGTATCGTCTCGCTGGATGCGACCCCACGCCAGTATGACTCGCTGGGCGCGTTTTATGCCC
>CAKZQX010000753.1 GCA_937141995.1 uncultured Chloroflexaceae bacterium
CCGTAGTCCGTAGTCCGTAGTCCGTAGTCCGTAGTCCGTAGTCCGTAGTCCGTAGCTATTAGATCTCTTTCCGGCATTATAGCCGATTCTCGACACGGTTCGGGAACGAACAACCACGCTACTGCTTACGCTACTACAACATACATTGTTCTCGGTTTTTTGTGCTCTGGTCTGTTATTCTCTGGTCTTTTGCGTGACACGACACAGGTGCGTGCTATAATACGCAGCATTGGACATAATCGGAGGGGAAGTTTTCATGCGACATGTGCGGGCCTTAATGTTGAGTGTGGCGATGATTGCGCTGATGCTCTCGTGTGGTGGGTATATTATTCTGCGCGAACTGCGCACCCCGGCCAGCCTTAGCAATACGCCGGTAGAAATAGAGATTGCGCCGGGCGACTCAGCCGGCCGAATTGCAACCACATTGCGCACCAATGGCTTGATCCGGCAGCCGATATTCTTTACGGCTCTGGTGCGCTATAAAGATCTTGATCAGAATCTGCAGGCGGGACGCTATGTGCTGCGACCCAATATGCCGGTCAGTGACATCCTGGTCGCGTTGCAAAATAACCGGGTGGACGAAGTCGCGGTCACGATCCCGGAGGGGTTGCGGATCGAGGAAGTTGCCGGGTTGATCGCGGCAGCAGGCCTGGAACAGGTTGATGAGGAGAGCTTTCTGGAAACGACGCGTAACGGTGTTGCGTTTAAGGATGACTATTTCTTGCTCAGCAGCCTGCCGGACGATGCCTCGCTCGAGGGCTACCTCTTCCCGGATACCTACCGGATTGCTTCCTCGGCAACGGTGACAGAGGTGGTCGAGTTGATGCTGGATCGCTTTGATGAGCAGTACAGCAGTATTGAGCGCGATATTCGTGTGCCGGATGTCACCGTTCACGAGGTTGTGACGATGGCCTCGATTATTCAGCGCGAAGCGGCCCTGGTCGAAGAGATGCCGCAGATCGCGGCGGTCTTCTGGAACCGGCTCGAACCGGAAAATGCCGGCGAAACCGGGGGCGGCAAACTTCAGGCGGACCCGACGGTGCAGTATGCCCTGGGGTATAGCGTGGCCGAGGAGTCCTGGTGGCGCAAAGATCTGACGGTGGCGGATCTGCAGATTGAGCATCCCTACAACACCCGCGAGCGCACCGGCCTGCCGCCCGGTCCTATTAGCAATCCGGGACTGGCGGCGCTGACGGCGGCGGCGCAACCCGACGAGAGCGCCGAGTATCTCTACTTTGTGGCAAGCTGCGCAAAAGACGGTTCACACAACTTTGCCGCAACCTTTGAGGAGTTTCAGCAGTATCAGTCTGATTTTCAAGCCTGCCAGTAGCTATTTTACCCGGTCGTCCGTCATCCGTACAGCCGACGGATGACGGACGACGGATGACGGATGACGGACGACAGATTATGACCCAACGCATTGTTCTTCTGGGCGACCCCGTGGCCCACAGCCGGTCGCCGGCTTTTCAGAATGCGGCACTGGCCCACCTGGGCATTGATGCCCGGTATGAGGCGTGGCATACCCCTGCCGCTGAACTGCCGGCGCGGGTGGCGGCCCTGCGAGCGCCGGCCGTGGTGGGCGCAAATGTTACGCTGCCGCATAAAACCGCAGTCATGCCGCTGCTTGATGACATCGAAGCGGAGGCCGCCCAGATCGGCGCGGTGAACACGATCTACAAGCGGCCCGATGGCGCGCTGGTCGGGACCAATACCGATGCTCCCGCGCTGCTGGAAGCGCTACGCGAGGAGGGCGGCTTCGTCCCGGAGGGCCGGCATGGGGTGATGCTGGGGGCCAGTGGCGCAGCCCGCGCGGCCGCTTATGCGCTGGTCAACGCGGGTGTGGCGCGGCTGGTGGTGGCAAACCGTACGCTGGAGCGGGCCGAAGAACTGCTGGCCGATGTGCTGGCGTATTATTGGGAAACAGCAGACCCAGGGGATGGAGGAACTACGCCGTCGGCATATTCCGATGGTCGCCTGCCGGTTGCCTGGCGCTACCCGCCGCCGCGCCTGATTGCGCTGACGCTGGATGATCCCGAGCTGGCGGATTACCTGGCCGACAGCACGCTGCTGCTCAACGCGACTTCGCTCGGCTGGCATGCCGACGAGACGCCGCTGCCCGACCCGCCGGTGCCCGCCGGCATGCTGGTCTACGATATGGTCTACCGTCCGACGCGGTTGTTGCAGGATACAGCGGCCCGGGGCGCGCGCCCGCTGGACGGGATGGGGATGCTGCTGCGGCAGGGTGCGCTGGCCTTTACCCGCTGGACGGGGCAACCCGCGCCGCTGGAGGTGATGCGCGCGGCACTGCGGGAGGCGTAAGCTGGTGCGCTGTTCGTAATGCTCATAGCGTAGTATTGTGGCAGGACGAACAATAGGCTACCGCTTACGGACTATGGATGGATCTTATGATTACCACTCTCATCTTCATCATCGGCCTGCTGCTGGGTTCTCTGCTCAACGTCATTATTATTCGTTTGCCGCGCGAGAAACGGCTGCTGGGCCGGCCCCGTTGCACCCGCACCGGGGAACTGTTGACCTGGCGGCAACTGCTGCCGATTGTCGGCTGGGCGGTGCAGCGCGGTCGGGCCCGCGATGGACGGTCGCTGCACTGGGTTTACCCGGTGATCGAACTACTGACCGGGGTTGTACTGGCGCTGCTCTATGTGAAATACGCTTTTACACCGCTCTTTTTCTATCTGGTTTTTGTGTGTGCTGTGCTGATTGTCACCGGCGCGATTGACTGGCTCTACCACTCGATCTACACCTTTGTGATTCTGGGAGCGGCGCTGCTATTGCTGCTCCTCAGCCCGGTTGCGCCCTACATTACCTGGCAAAACGCCGGGTTGGGCGCGCTGGCCGGGGGGATTTCTTTTGCGCTGCTGTTCGCCCTGGCAAAGATTATCTTTCCGGGCAAAGCTGCGCCGTTTGGCCTGGGCGATGTCTACCTGGCAATCTTTATCGGGGCGGCGTTCGGGCTGACCCGGCTGGCCGAGACGCTCTTCTATGGGATCATCTTTGCCGGAATTGTCGCGGTCGGAATTGTTATTGCCAAACGGCTGCTGCATCGCAGTGATGTGCCGGAGTATATCGCCTATGGCACCTACCTCTGCCTGGGGGCGATTGCGTATGTGGTTACCCAGGGGTTTTAGGAACGAAACAGCCACAAAGAAAGTGGTTCTTTGTGGCTGTTTTATGGCAGCTTCATACAGAGTTGGTTTCAATGCCGGTTAAATAACCGGGGTTGCGCGGTGGTGTTCAAACCGGGTGTTTGACGCCGTGAACGCCCGTTTCGCCTGCGGCAGCACGGTACGTTTTTATCTTTTTCACAAAAATGTGGCTCGGAGAGCCACATTTTTGTGAAAAAGGATGTCCTGTTCCACCCTGCCGGAATCGACCACTATTGCGGTCAGGTTGTTAGAGCCTGTCTTAAAAGGTGGCTCGCGTCGGTCACACGTTAATGCCGGTTGCCCGGATACACCGGACAGCGCCCCAGGAGTCCCGGCTTCAGCCGGTGTACGCCCGGAACCGGCTGAAGCCGGGACTCCCGTGCCGGGGCCGTAGCCCCATGACACACCCTTTTCAGACAGGTTCTTACAGATTACCCCATCGGCAGGCGCTAGTAGAGGAACATCGGCTTGCCCAGGATGTGCGAAACCTTGGGCCGATACTGCTCCTTGTCGTACAGTTCATCAACATCCACGCGCTTGACACCCTGGATACAGGAGTCGACCGGCACCGTGGTGTAGCAGCCATTCTGCAACGCCATCATCAGGCCGGTGTGTCCCTTCTCAATCTGCTGCACCGCCATATTGCCGTACGACGTTGCCACCATGCGGTCGAGCGCGTCCGGCGCGCCTGCGCGCATCAGGTAGGCCAGTTGCTGATGCACAATATCGATACCAGTAATCTTCTTCAGCGCCTCGCCCACGGCCTGGCCGATACCGCCCAGTTTCTTATGCCCGTAGGCATCTTCCTGACCGTACTCCACCACCTGGCCGCCCAGCATTGAAGCACCCTCGGAGAGCGCAATAATCGCGTAGTTGCTGGGGTTGGTGCGTCGATCTTCCGTAATGAGTTCGGCCAGGCGCTCAACGTCAAACGGCACCTCGCTGATCAACGTCCGGTCCACATTCGCCAGGTACGCCGCGATCAACGCCGTCTCACCGCTGTTACGGCCGAACAACTCAACCACGGCAATCCGCTCGTGGCTGCCGGTGGGTGTCCGCAGGTCGTTGAGCAGATTGACACTGCGCGTCACCGCCGTGCTAAAGCCCATGCAGTAGTCCGTACCATACACGTCATTATCCATCGTCTTGGGGCAGGCAATCACCCGCATACCCTCCTGGTGCAGCCGCGCCGCATAGGAGAGCGTATCATCGCCGCCGATGGGGATCAGGGTATGAATGCCCAGGTGATCCAGCACGCGCAGCACATGATCGGTGCAATCTACTGTCTTCTGACCTTCGGCGAACGTATACTTATCCTTCAGAAAATCCGGAAGATCGTTGGGCCGCACCTTCTGCGGGTTGGTGCGCGACGAGTGCAGATGCGTACCGCCGTAGCGGTCAATC
>CAKZQX010000754.1 GCA_937141995.1 uncultured Chloroflexaceae bacterium
GCGTCCCGGCGCAAGTTGACATCCCCCCCGATTTCGGGTATCTTACCCCAAAGCTATGTTTTGTCTCACACGAAATTCCATCCTGGCGGTACAACGCCCATGAAACAGTTACTCCTGCCCCCGGACCTGCTGGCCGATTTGCAGCAGGTTGACCGTATTGTGTTGCAGCGGGTGCAATCCCATGCCGCCGTGATCACCGTGGCCGGGCAGCATCTACTCAACTCGGGCGGCAAGCGGCTACGCGCGGCGCTAACGCTGGTAGCGGCTCAGCTTGGTACCTACAACCTGGAACGCGTGCTGCATGCGGCAACTGCTGTCGAAGTTATTCATGCGGCCTCGCTGGTGCATGATGACCTGGTAGACGAAGCCGAGCGCCGCCGGGGTACGGTAACGGTGCATGCCAACTGGGATCATGGCGTTGCGCTGATGGTGGGCGATTACCTCTTCGCCATTGCTGCCGGTGAGATGGCGCTGGCCCCCGACTCCCGCATTATCACCTACCTCTCCGAAGCAGTTATGACCATCTGTGAAGGTGAACTGGCCCCGGTGATGCGTGTCACTCCGCTGGAAACTGCCCTGGAACAGTATCACTACAAAATCGGCTCAAAAACGGCGGCGCTGTTTGCGGCGGCCTGCAAGTGTGGGATCGCCAGTGGCGGCGGTTCCTCGGAACAGATCGATGCACTGGGACAGTTTGGCTACGATCTCGGTCTGGCATTTCAGATTGTGGACGACATTCTCGACTTTACCGGCGATGAAACCGTTCTGGGCAAACCGGCCGGGAGTGACCTGCGCCAGGGCATCATTACGCTTCCCCTGATTTATGCCGTTGATGCCGGTGGCGGCGCCGATCTGGCCGCAGTGATTGATATACAGGATGAGTCCCGTATTGCCTGGGCGATTGCCGAGGTGCAGCGCCTGGGAATTGATCGGGCGCAGGTCGAGGCGCGACGCCTGGTGGAGCGCGCCCTGAACTACCTCGCTCCTTTCCCCGACAGTCCCGCGCGCCGGATGCTCGGCACAATCACCGAGTTTGTGCTGGAGCGAGAACAGTAGGCGTAGTGCGCAGAGAACACGCAGCCACCCCGCCTTTATCCCTCGGTCGCCAGTACCATCATCGGTTTACCGAATAGTCCTATGTATGTTCCCGGCCTGACATGCTATAGTCGATAGAGATTATTGTAGTACGTTGTTTACATGCGATCAGGAGACTTCAACCATGTCCACAACGCTGACCAATTCTGTCTCGGTTGAATTGCTCACTGAGCAGGGCATTGCGGCGCTCAAAGCCGGCGATAAGCGACGAGCCGCTGAACTGTTGAACGAGGCTGTCCAGATTGATCCCCATAACGAGCGGGCCTGGCTCTGGTTATCCGGGGCGGTTACGGATAATGCGGAACGGCGCCACTGCCTGGAGTGGGTGCTGGCAATCAACCCCGAAAATAGCGCGGCGCAGCGTGGCCTGGCGGCCCTCCCAGCGAATACACCCGTGCAAACACATGCGGATACCCCAAAGTCGGTGTCGGCGTCTATGCTAACTCCTGCCCCCAGCGATTCTACGCCGGTGCAAGATATGCCGAATATGAAAATGCCGCCGAAAGCAGTAGCAGCATCAGCCACGGACGAAACCCAACCGGGGATGCGTACACCACGGGCAGATGGCTCCGTGCTGCGGGCATTGTCGAGTGCCGTTCCACAACCGGCGCGTCCTGCTCATGATGCGGTCGGACCGGAAGCCGCCGTCACCTGTCGTTGTGGCCAGACCTACCACCTGCGCGATGAGTTTATGGGCCGGACTATAACCTGCCCGGAGTGCCACGAGGAACTACGCGTCCTGTCGGATATGGTGCGCCGGCAGACCGACAGCGCATTTGACCGGGATAAATTTCTGCTACGCCAGAAGCATCTCTCACTCTCGGAAAAGTATTATATCTGGGATGAACAAGATCGCCCTATTCTCTTTATCGAACGCCCACGGCATCTGCTGCGGAATCTGGGGGCTACGCTGGCTGCAGGTGCGGTCGGCATGTTGGTAGTGACGGGGTTTATCGCTCTGGGAACTATCATTCAGGTGGAAGTGCTGAGTATCCTTATCACCCTGTTCGGGGTTGCCGTCTTTCTTCCAATTAGCCTGTTTATCTATCTTTCGCTTGCCCAAAAGCGGCATATCACCTTCTATCGGGATGATAGTCGGCAGGAGCCGTTGCTCCAGATCTTGCAAGATCAGAAGCTCTACTTTATCACGGCATCGTACACCGTGAACGATGCCCAGGGTGAAGTTATCGCCTGCCTGCGCAAGAATCATCTCTACGATATCTTCCGCAAGCACTGGCACTGCCATGCGCCGGATGGCTCGTTGATCTGCACGGCGAAGGAAGACTCGATTGTGCTGTCGCTGCTGCGGCGTGTCCTGAACAGTAACCTGTTTGGTCTTTTGCGCACCAATTTTATTATTATAGCCGGGCCGGAGGCGCACCACGTTGGTGAATTCAATCGTAAGTTTACCATCCTGGACCGCTACGTATTGGATATGAGCTATGATGCGCGCCGGATAATTGACCGCCGCGTTGCGCTGGCCCTGGGCGTCATGCTTGATACCGGCGAACGGCGCTAGAACAAGGGACAGGGGATAGGGGACAGGGAAGAGGTTGCAAGTCACCTACTGATGCACTTGACTTGCATATTCGGTTGTTGCACACCTTCAGAGCAGTTCACAGAGTGCCGCTTCATGAACTTTGAGAAATAGTCCGGATATGAAATGACCGGGAGTCCCGGCTTCAGCCGGTGGGATGCCTGCCGGGGCCATAGCCTCCCGGCATTGCGGCATATGCAGGCGTGCGGCC
>CAKZQX010000755.1 GCA_937141995.1 uncultured Chloroflexaceae bacterium
TCGATCCAGGTATACGGTTCCAGCCCGACAACCGGCTCGGCCTGGTCGCTGTCGAGCGCCTGCCGGTAGAGGCGGCCCACACCCCGCTCATTGCGCACAAAATAGAGAGCCTGGCTGTCGTGACTCCAGCCGTAGGTCCGTAAGCCCTGCACCCAGGCCGGCGTTCCATGCTCGGCGGCGGCATACGTCAACTGGCGGTGGGTAGCCTGCTCAATATCATAGAGATAGATCTGGCCCCAGCCGCTCTCGTCGGAGATATACGCCAGCCACTGACCATCCGGCGAGAACTCCGGCTGAAAGATCGCGGTGTCAGGACTGCCGGCGATAACCTCGGCCTGGGTGATTGAGGGCGGATTGCCGGAGCGCAGCCGTGCCACGTAGAGCAGCGTGCCATCCCAGGGCATCTGTGGATGATCCCAGGCGATATAGGCGATGGTATGATTCTGCGGGTGCCAGCGGGGTTGCATATAAAAATCGTGCCCGCTGGTCAGACGCTGCGGCCACTGCTCCCCCTCGGCATCAACAATGGCGATGCTGTCTTTCCGCTCATAGGTGTGAACATAGACCACCCAGCGCCCACTGGTTGAAACGGTCGGTGCAGCCGCGCCACCAAACTCCGGCGTGATTGGGCGGGCCAGACCAACATCCAGGCTCTGCCGATAGATCCGCCCCGATTTCTCGACAAAGAAGGCATAACCGCCGGCCACGGTGAAATCGCCTCCACCATAGCAGACCTTCGCCCGGACTGCATGCTCGATGGTCAGATCGCGCGGCGCATCGCAGTTATTAATATTGGCACAGACCAGCACACTCTGCCCGGAACGTCCCTCCAACCAGACGAGCGAGCGCCCATCGCTATCCCACTGCATATCCATAATGCGCAGGCGGCTTGCCAGGCTCTGGGGCGTCAGCGGGCTATCCCACAGGCCATAGGGCCGTGTTATCGGTATCTCTGTCATTGTTTCTCTTTCCGTTGCAAGCGAAAAATGCTGTACCCGCCCTCGCGGTAGACCTGCTCAACCAGCGGTTGAGCGGTAAGTTCCGCGCGCCAGTCGGGATTTTGCCGGGCCATGGCCGCCTCGTCCACGATAATGTAGTCGGTCTGCCAGCGCTGCATCAACCGCAGCGACGACTCATCCGGGAAGCGCACAAAGATGTTGCGTCCCTCGCGGTAGAGCGACGGCGGGAACTTGCCGTGGCCCTGGTTGGCCGGTCGGTCGGAGAAGAGCAGCGTGTAATACTCGCGCGGCGCGCCAAAGTCGTGGGGCATATGCGTCACGGCCCCCGCCCCCGGCTGATCGCGCACCCAGAGATCGACCGGGCGCGGCCGAATTTCGCTCAGCGTCAACACCGAAACCGACTCAACCAGCACCAGGATGGCGGCCACGACCCAGCCCACGCGGTACCAGCGCTGGGGCAGGCGGCTCAATGCCAGAGCGGCCAGCAGGGCGGCACAGAGTACTAGATAGAGCACCATTCGTGCCCAGGTACGGATATTGCCCAGCACCGGCGCATGCGCATATAAAAACTTCGCCGGCAGCGGGATGCTGTTGCCCTCGTTCAGGCGCAACTCCGGCCCCAGCGTCATCACAAAGTTGATCACGATCAGCACTGCCAGCGCCTGCACCACCCGCCGTCGGCGTCCCAGCCAGAACCCGACCAGCGCTAACGCCATCGCCGTGTAGCCAAACGCGACATACTGCTCACCGGCATCGGCGCGGTAGAACTGACTCGCCCAGTCCCCCCAGAGCGGATGAAATGGATTGGGCAAGCGGTATGCCTCCGGTACCGCCGCATGCAGGATTAGTTGCGAATAGATATGCTTAAACGTCGATCCTTGCTGCTGCGCCTCGTAGTAGGGTTGCGCCAGCGGCAGCACCAGTGCCACACAGAGCGTCCCCATCATCAGGATCGGTCGCCAGGCGGGGAGCAGTTCCGGCAACTGCCGCAGACCCAACCGCAACGGGGTGTAGGCCGCCAGGAAGAAGGGCAGCGTGGCACCATACATCAGCGAGGACCAGGCCGCCAGCACATAGCCCATCCCGGCAACATAGCCATCCCAGGTTCGGCGGCGGGTCAGCACGCCCTCCCAGCCGTAGAGCGTCAGCGCCACCCACTGCGAGCCCATCATCCCAAAATGACCATTCGCGTGAAAATACCGCCGCAGACAGAAGGCAAAGATAATCCCCGCAACCCAGGCCGCCCCGGGTCGCGCCCCCAGCCGCCGGGCCAGCAGATAGGTAAAAAAGGCGGTCAGCACAAACGTTGAAACCATTACCAGGTTGTAACCAACCACCGGCCCAAAGAGCCAGGTAACCGGGACGCTCAGCAGATGGTGCGCCGGGGCAATCTCGGAGACGGTCAGGTCTGCACCGCCGGGATAGAAGATCTGCGGCGCAAACACCGGCGAGACATGCTGCTCGATCAGGGCGGTACTAAACCAGTGCATCTTCCAGAGATATTCGAGGTTGTCGCCGGGCGGGCCGATAATATGCGTCGGGAGGCGCGCAATCAAGGGCAGAAGCATGATCGCCGTCAGGACAACATACCCGGCAAACACGGGCCAGTGCTGTCGCAGCCAGGCGCGCACCGGCAGCACAATCGGCTCC
>CAKZQX010000756.1 GCA_937141995.1 uncultured Chloroflexaceae bacterium
TGATCCGACTTTATGAATATCCGTTGTCGTGTTAAAATAGGGTATGGGGAATGAGATATCTATCTGAGGTGCGACTATGAGCGAAGAATTTCAATATCCGCTTCCCGGTAGTGGGAAGCAGTCATCGAGCTGGAATTCCCGGCGGATCAAGGCGCTGCGTGAGCATCTCCATTTGACCCAGCGCCAGATGGCCGACGAACTGCAGGTGCGACAGCAGACGATCAGCGAGTGGGAAACGGGTATTCATACACCGCACCGCTCGACCCAGAAGATCCTCTCAATGGTGGCCGAGCGTGCCGGGTTTGACTATACCGTCACACCGCAGCCGGAAGCCGAGGGGAATACGGAGGAGCAGACGCAGGGGTCGGAACAAAACCAGAACCACACCGGCGCTTGACACTCACACGGTTTCGTGTTACCATACGCACATATGAGCAAGGCGCGGCGGCAACGTCGCGCTTTACTCAGAAATGATTTATCCGGTAGCGTGTTCACTGGTGTGTTGGAGCGTTTTGCGGTATGCTTGCAGGCGGCCTGGGGGCAGTTGTTAAGAAGGGTGGGAAACTCACAGCAATCATGTGTCAACGTTCAAATCAAGTTCATCTTTTAGTAGTTCGTCCGTAGTTACATTGAAAAAACGCGCGACGCTCAAGACAAACTCAGCGGTTGGATTTTTCTTGCCCGTTTCAAGTTCGCTAATCCGGGTATAAGAACCGTATTCCAGGGCTTCAGCCAGTTCCATAAGCGTCATGGCATGCCGTTTTCGTAGGAGCCGTAACTTTTCGCCAAATCTTTGCATGCCCGAATACTCACGAGTTACTTGTCGTTTGACAATGAGATGGCGCAATCATCAGCGTGTGTGATCAATCGTCAACGTTCAAATCAAGTTCATCTTTTAGTAGTTCATCCGTGGTCACATTGAAAAAGCGTGCGATACTCAAAGCAAACTCAACCGCTGGTTTTTTCTTACCCGACTCAAGTTCACTGAGACGCGTATGACTGCTGTACCCCAGGGCTTCAGCCAGTTGGCGTAGGGTCATTCGGCGGCGTGTACGCAAATAGTACAATTTTTGTCCAAACCTTTGCATTGCCGAAGATCTTTCAAGTTGCCGGATGACTAAAACTTACATTTTTCGGGAACATCACTCTGGAGTATCAATATTCAAGTCAAGCTCATCTTTCAGAAGTTGGTCTGTCGTCACGTTGAAGAGCCGTGACACACCCAGAACAAACTCGGCAGTGGGTTTCTTCTTGCCTGACTCAAGTTCGCTGATATAGCTGTGGGAGGTCATACCGAGTGTCTGAGCCAGACCTTTGAGAGTCATCTGACGTTGGACTCGCAGCGTACGCAGCTTTTCACCAAATTTTAGCATTTCTTGGCTTGACATCTCTTAGACAACATGGTATACTAACGTCGCCAATGGCGACAGACAAGAAATATACTCAAATAAATCTCACATGCTCAACAGTCCATTCAAGTGGGTCGGAGGCAAATCCCGCCTGCGCAAAAAGATTATTGCGCTGCTACCAGAACACACCTGTTATGTCGAGCCATTTGCCGGTGCCGCCTGGGTCTTGTTTGGCAAGCCACCCAGTGACGTCGAGATTCTGAATGATATTGACCAGGATCTGATTACCTTCTTCCGGGTCGTCAAAGAACAACCCGAAGACCTGATTGCGTCGTTTGAGTGGTACGGACACTCTATGGACAGTACAGTATCACCCCTGTACAGTCATTCTCCGGGATGAACGTCCAGAAAAACAAGGGCGAGCGTGTCCTGAACCGCGAAGTGCTGATCACCAGTTTTGAGACAGGCACCAGCCAGCCGCCGTCACCTGACGCAATCAGCCAGACCACGCTGGCCCTGGAATGACCATAACCATATTCGGTTAACGTGGCGCTGAACAACGACATGCGTTAACCGGAAAAAGCCCTGACCTATTATACCGGGTATCGGCAGATAGACAAACGCATGGCGTACTAATCTCGCTCTTCTGCAAACCAGAGCGCACGGCAGTCGGTTCCGTCGCGCTTTTCATATGGCTGTACTTATCCTGTTACGTGTAACCGGCGGTGCCACCAGCGTTGGTTGATACAGGCTACCTGTCTTCCCAGCGCGTTCGTAGACAACGCCCTTTTTTATACGTTGCTATATCCGTTATAGTGTAAGGAAGGCCCGACCATGACCCGACATATCGCAATCGACTGCACGGAACTACGCCACCTGTACGAAGATGAGCAACTGGGTATTGTAATCCTGGCCCAACACTATAAATGCAGCCCGACCACCATTTCCAAACGTCTGCACGCCTGCGGCGTTCGCGTCCGTCCCTCGCGCTTCCAGCCGGTCTATGTGGATCAGCCCAG
>CAKZQX010000757.1 GCA_937141995.1 uncultured Chloroflexaceae bacterium
CATCACGGTCTGGGGCGCAAACAGGCCCGCGCCCACGCCCTTGAACTGCTGGCGCTGGTGCAGGTACCCAACCCGCACCGGCGCATTGATGATTATCCGCATCAGTTTTCCGGCGGGATGGCGCAGCGCGTGATGATTGCGCGGGCACTGGCATGCAACCGGCAGTTGCTGGTCTGTGATGAGCCGACCACCGCGCTGGATGTGACGGTGCAGGGGCAGATCCTGAATGTCCTGACCGATATTCAACGGCAGTTTGGGATGGCGCTGATCGTTATCACCCATGATCTGGCGGTGGTTGCGGAAGTCTGCGACCGGGTGGCCGTCATGTATGCCGGACAGATCGTCGAAACCGCTCCGGCTACCGAACTGTTTGCGGCTCCCCGACATCCCTACACCGCCGCCCTGCTGCGCACCCTGGCGCAGCATGATCTTCCCGCCACGCGGCTGCCCGTTCTACCCGGCAGCGTACCCCACGCGAGCAACTGGCCCACCGGCTGCCGGTTCCACCCGCGTTGCGCCTTCGCCGCCGATGGTTGTCGCAACGGGATGCCGGCACTGCAACCTGTGACTGCGGATCAGGCGAGCCGCTGTGTGCGTCGGCATGAAATCGAACTGAGGGTGCCGCAATGATCGCTCCCCCACCACCGTTTGTCCAGGTAGACGATCTGCATGTCACCTTTACGTCGCCAGGTCGCCGGCCCTGGCAACCTGCCCGCCATGTCCATGCGGTGCGCGAGGTCAGCTTTGCCATCGCCGCCGGGACAACCTTTGGTCTGGTGGGCGAGTCCGGATCGGGCAAGTCCACGGTTGCGCGGGCGATCCTGCGACTGCTGCAACCGGCACGCGGGTCGATTCAGGTGGCGGGCCGCGAGGTGACGACGCTGAAGGGCCGGGATATGCCGGCCTACCGCCGCCAGGTGCAGGCCATTTTTCAAGATCCCTACGCGGCGATCAACCCGGCGCATCTGGTGCGCGAGGTCGTTGGTGAGTTGCTGACGCGTCACCAGCGCATCCGTCCGGGACGCGAACGCGATGCCCGCGTTGCCGCGTTGCTGGTGCAGGTGGGACTCTCCCCGGACTATCTGGATCGGTTTCCGTATGAACTCTCCGGTGGTCAGCGCCAGCGGGTTGCGATTGCGCGGGCACTGGCGGTTGAACCAGAGATGCTGGTCTGCGATGAACCGACCAGTGCGCTGGATGGGTCGATCCAGAGCCAGGTGATCAATCTGTTGATGGATATTCGCGCGCAGCAAGGCGTTACCTATCTCTTTATCGGGCACAATCTACATATGATGCGCCATATCAGCGATGTTGTTGGTGTAATGTATCGCGGATATCTGGTAGAAAGCGGGCCAACCCAGCGGGTCTACCGACAACCGGCGCACCCTTACACGCAGATGCTGCTCGAAGCCGTACCCATCCCTGATCCGCATGTGCAGAAAGCACGGGCCGCCCGGCGACGCACACTGGAGCAGGCCGATGGGGTGGCAGGTGAGCCGGAGATAACCGCCGGCTGCCCGTTTCAAACACGCTGCCCGGCTGTGATGGCTGTCTGCCGCCATACGATGCCACCTGCGACAACTGTGCCCGGCGGGGGCATCGTCCGCTGCCATCTTGCAACGCCAGATGCAACAACAGCAGGATAACACTACCGGAGAGAGGCGTTTTTAAGGCGTTAAAGCTGTATGCTATACAGAGATGGCAATACACAGTGAGTTCCGGCCATACATTGCATGAGCCTGTAACATAAAACATAGAAATTATGCTTACTGGTAGCACACCTGCTATATTTTCCCTGAGTACCCAGGCAATCGGCCGTTGGATAACCCGGCCGTCCCGACGCAAGCCAACCCTGGGCAAATTGCTGGCTGCCGATAGTAATTCCCCGCCCCGGCAACCCCCCGCCGATGTGCCACATTCGAACATCTTGCGCCACCTGCTTCCCACCGAGAGTATAACAACCGATCCGACGCAGAGTAAACAAACGATCCAGACGCACCTCTATCTGGCACTCGGTTCGCTGGGGCTGAGTTCGGTGGCGTTGCTGGCTGTGCCGGTCCTGAATCTGGTGACATTCCCGGTGCAGGTCTACTTTGTGGCACGCTTCCTGCGCAGCGGCATCGGGCAGGTGATCTGGAAGCGCCAGGTCGGTATGGCCGTGATTGATGCGCTGGTTACGGGCGCGTTGTTGGGCCTGGGCTATTTCTGGGCGATCTCCCTGTATGCTTCCTTTTTCTACTGGAGCCGGAGCATGCTGCTGCGCACCGGCAACCGCTACCAGGACGACATGCTGATGCTTACCAGCACGCCGCCCCGGCAGGTGCGGGTGCTCCGCGATGCCGGTGAAGCGTGGATCGGGCTGGATACGCTCGCTCTGGATGACACGATTGTCGTGTATGCCGGTGAGGTGGTGCCGGTTGACGGTCTGGTCACAGGTGGATTGGCCCAGCTTGACCAGCGCGTTCTCACGGGCGAAGCACAACCCGTAGAGCGCGAAGCCGGCCAGCATGTCTTGGCGCTGACCCTGGTCCTGTCGGGAATGCTGCAGATCCGTGCCCGGCAGACGGGCACCAGCACGGTAGCGGCGCAGATCAATTCCCTGCTCCAGGATATGCATAGCTACACGGCTGCGCTCAACCTCCAGGCCGAGCAGATCGGCAATCGCTATGCCCTGCCGATGCTACTCTTCAGCGGTGGTACGCTGCTGCTGCTGGGGCCGATCAGTGCGTTGACGGTGCTCTGCGCCTACATCGGCTATTCGCTCCGCATCACCGATCCGCTCAGTGTGCTCAACTATCTGCAACTGGCGACCCGGCACCAGATCCTGCTGAAGGATGGACAGGCATTAAGCACGTTACATACCGTAGACACCATCATCTTCGATAAAACCGGCACGCTCACGCAGGAACAGCCGCAGGTGGTCAACATTTATGCCGATGCGGACTATGCCGAGGAAGAGGTGCTGACGCTGGCAGCCACGGCGGAGCAGCATCAGACCCACCCGATAGCCCGGGCGCTGCTCCAGGCCGCGGCTGAACGCCACCTCACGTTGCGTACCTCCACTGATACACGATATGAGCCGGGGGTCGGGGTAACGATCAATGTTGATGGATCAATTGTCCGGGTTGTCAGCGCGCGCTTTCTGGAGCGCGAAGGGATCGCAGTACCGCTCTACGCCGAGACCGTTCAATCCTACTGCTACCAGCGCGGGCACTCACTCGTCTATGTGGTGCTGGACGACACGGTGATTGGCGCAATTGAACTGGCAGCGCAGGTACGCCCGGAAGCGCCATCGCTCGTCGAACAACTCCAGAACCTCGGAAAGACGGTAATGATTGTTTCGGGCGACCACGAACAGCCAACCCGCAGGCTGGCCCAGGCCCTGCACACTGACGCCTACTATGCGGAAATGCTCCCGTCGGATAAAGCCGGCCTGATTGCCCGCCTGCAGCGGGAGGGCAAAACCGTCTGCTTTGTGGGGGATGGCATCAATGACGCGCCGGCGCTGAAACAGGCGAATGTAGCGGTCGCGCTGCATGGGGCGGCGGGGCCGGCACTTGACACGGCCCAGATCATTTTGCCGAACGCGGATCTGGCCCATCTGCTGACGCTTTTTAACCTGGCGGGCCATCTGCACGATAGCATGCGGGGCAACCTGGTCTGTAGCATTGTGCCGGGAGTGATTACCATTGCCGGGGTCTACCTGTTCAACTTTGGGATTGTGGCGGCATATGTGTTGTATTACACCGGGTTCGCCGCCGGGATTACCAATGCGATGTTGCCGCGGGTTCGGCCCTATAAGCTGGACGAGCAACAGCAGTAGTTGGCACGACTTACGTTGACACCCTATGCGGCACGGCTGCGGCACTCCGTAGCGCTCCCACGGCACTATAAGCATGCGTATCAGGCATTGAGCGACAGGGCGTACAGACTGAAGTTGTGGTGCGCGGTAACGTGCCATAACCGGACAACGTGGTTGGTATCAATACTCACCAGGCGCGTCCCGTCGGGAACAAACACGACATGCACCACGGGATGCATATGTCCCTGCAAGGTAAAACAAGGGGTACCGTCGGACGTGTCCCACAACAGCACCGTCTGATCACTGCCGGCGCTGGCGAGGATCTGGCCGGTGGGGCTGAAGCTCAGGGCGGTAACGGCGTCCGTATGACCAACTAACGTCGCCAGCAGCATACCGCTGGTCGCATCCCACAACCGCACCATCCCATCGGCGTCGGCGCTGGCGAGAATATGATCGGTGGGGCTGAAACTCAGGGCAGTGATAGCGGCAGTGTGGCCTGATAGCCCGTGCAAATGCCGGCGTGTCGCCAGACTCTCCAGCCGAATGGTACTCGGTGTATCCGGGACAGCCAGCAACGTTCCATCAGCATTCAGTGCCGGCGGTGGAGTGCCGGCGCTAACGGCGGGTGACGCCCCAGCGGATGCCGGTTTAACGGCGGTCGGGTCGTCCTGCCCGGCATGGCTAACGGGTGCAGCGGGTGGAACAGCATCAAGCAGCGATAGATCAGTCGCCGGCCCAAAGGAGGCCGTTTTAATCTGCTGATAGATGCGGGTGGTTTCCTCATTCGGGGCAACATTGAACTCGGCTGCAAGAATGCGACAACAGATAGTGTACTGCGCCAGGGCCGCACTGGGCTGACCTAACCCGACGAGAGCCTGCATCTGCTGCTGGTGTCCATTTTCATGCCAGGGCGCCATGCTGAGTAGCCGCCGGGTCGCCTTGAGAACCGCGTGGCAATCCTGCTGCTGAAGATGTCGGGTTGCCAGCGTCTGGAGGACATCGATAAACAGATCGCGCAGGCGTTGACGTTTGAGCAGCATCCACTCCTCAAACAGGGGCGCATTGCGCACATAAAACCCGTTGAGGAAATCATCGTTATACAACGCGGCAGCTTCCCACAATGCATCCGTGTTTGCCTGGGAGGGAGCAACCCCCAGCAGCGACTCGAACATTTCAACATCAAGCCGGTAGGAAGTATAGCGATTGAAGGTAACGGTGTGCCGGGTGACCAGCAGATGCTCACCGATCCGGGCACGCAGCACCGGCAGAATATTCCGCAGGTTCTTGAGCGCCTGGACATCGGGCACATCGGGCCAGAAGAGACTCGCCAGTTCGTTCCGATAGTGGGTGCGACCGCTGGTGACCAGATAGTAGAGGAGTGCCTGCGCTTTGGTGTGACTTTCCTGAAAGATCGGGTTTTCACCAATATAAACGGTCGGTGTTCCTAGCAGTGTTATCTGTAAAGCAGGCATCATTTGAACATTTCAATCGTGGCATACTGACGTAAGGATTACGTCCGGCTGCATATCCGAAGTAGCACAGAGTTCGGTTGATATGTCTGACGTATTTATAAAGCCTATAGTCAGGAGTGTGCTAACAATTATAAAACAAAAAAGGCATTTCTGGCCCTGACTTTTGGAAGCATTTTTTGATCCGTAATAAGGATAGGCACAGACTAACCGAAGGGATAATCAAGAACCTGACCAGAAGGATAGGTCGGCAAACACGCCATTAACGCTTACCGATTTTGCGCTCCTGATACACAAGGCTGACGGGGGGCTGAAAGCTCTCCGGCCAGGTCGTACGATCATCATAGGAAGCCCCACTAAAGGAAATTGCGGTCAGGCCTGTTGCGGTTGCGGCCTCAGTCGTGGACGCCTGAACGAAGGTGGCCTGAGCAAACTGCGTGTTGAGCAACCGCGCCCCATTGAACGAAGTCCGTTGCAGGGTTGCATCGGTGAAGACCGCATCGTCCAGAATGGACCCGGCAAAGTCAACCTCCGTGATATTTGCGCGACTGAAGTCAACCCCGGCCATATATGCACCTGACAATCCGGTTTTTTGCAAAATAGCCCCCACCATGCTGGCATCTAGCAGCGATGTACTGTACATGATCGTTTCCTGGAGATCAGTTCCCTGTAAAATAGCCCCCTGCAGGTTGGCCCCGGAGAGGTTCGCTGGAGCACCGGCATCGGTCGGGCTGAGGCGCGCACCGGAGAGGTTCGTCGATACCAGGATCGCTCCCCGCAGATCAGCCCCACGCAACTGGACGCCCGTCAGATCTACACCCTCCAGGTTTGCGCCAATTAATCGCGCTTCATTCAACACAACTGCCGTCAGGTTGGTATTGCGGAGATCGAGGTTGGTCAGCACCGCCCCGGACAGGTCCGCGCCGGACAGGTCCGCTCCATTCAGGTTCGCGTTGGTGAAGTTGACGTTCCGCAGCAGCGTGCCACGCAGGTTCGCATTTGCCAGATCCACGCCGATCAGGTTGGTCCCGCTAAGATTAGCGCCCGGGATATTTGCCCCGGTCAGGTTGGCATCGACCATAAACGCATCAAGCAGCACAATCCCATTCATATCCGCGCCTTCCAGGTCAGCATTCCTGAGGTTGACCTGGCGCAGGGTGACATTGGCGCACTGTGGCGGGCAGCCACGCGGTAATGCACAACTGGACAGAAGGATGGCCGGCAGGATCAGGGTACTTAACAGTCCCCACCGTGCAAGGTAAAGCTTTCGGGTGTTGGTTCTACTTCTAGTCATACGTATTTCTTTTAGGGTGTTGGCGTTGGCGTTGAGTCGGTAACATTCACCGCCTGACGCAGCGTTGTTCGGGCATCGTCCAGGGCTTGCGAACTGGGCGGAACATAGTTGAGCGGCTCCAGCGCTACCTGCGCATTCGTCAGGTAGAAATTCAGCAGCGCGGCAACCTGGGGTTTTTCCGCCAGCGTGTCCGCATCCGCATAGAGCAGCAGCGGCCGGAGCAGCGGATATTCGTTCTCCTCAATCGTGGTATCTTCCGGTACGATTTCATTAACCGAGACAAGGTTGAGCAGACCGGCATTCCGTTCATAGGCCGGGTACTCCATAAAGCCAAGTGCATAGGGGTTGGTGCTGATACCCAATGCCTGCCTTCCCGGATCCGTGACATTTATCAGATTGGGTGCCAGCAACAACTGATCCGCCTCGTCATTCAGAACCGTTTCGACAAAGAGATCAAACACACTTGAGTCATCGGGCGGAATAAACCGCTGGATCGGTTCGGCGGGCCAGTCCGGGTTGATATCGCTCCAGCGCCGGGCGGTAAAGAGGAGCGCTAGTTCTTCCAGGGTGACATCGCGGACAAAATCGTTATTGGGATTAGTGACAATGGCAATAACATCGGTGCCGATCCGAAATGCCAGCGGCTGACGTCCGTTATCGTTACACTCACTGGTTTCATCATCCTGAATAAGCCGGTTGACCCCAATGATATCAGCCTGATCGCTGTCACAGAAGAATTGGAATGCCTGCGCGGTGGATACCGCGGTTCGGCTGATCGTCCCGGTGAAGCCCAATCCTTCAAATCCATTGATAATCGTTTCGGTTGGAGATAGAACCGAAGAATTCTCGACAATGACAATCGAGCCCGCCAGATCCTCCAGTTCGGTCGGATCAGGCGCATCCGTCGGGCTCAGGCCGAGGGTCGGACTGATCGGTGCCAGCGGAATAAGTGGGTTCGGCACGTTGAAAATATCCGCCAGATCCTCCTCTTCTCTATCGGCGGCGGCGACTGTATCGGTCGGCACGACGGTTGCCGCTTCCTCGAGCGCAGTGCGGGCTTCCGCCAGCACCCGATCGCTACTGATGAAATAGCTAAAGCGGTCATTGAGTTCCCGAACACTCGCCAGGTAGAAATTCAGGAAGGCGACCACCTGCGTTTTTTCGCGCAATATGGCCGGATCGGTATAGAGCAGCAACGGTCGGGCCAGCGGATAGTCTCCCGTTTCAACCGTTTCGGCATTCAGTTCTGCGCCATCGATTGTAAGGATGCTGAGAATATCGGCATTCTGTTCATACGCTTCAAAGGGCATGAAACCGACGGCGTCAGGCTCGCGGGCCACCCCCAGGATCAACTCCTGGTAGGTCTGGCTGGGCGTGGCATTGGGCGCGTCGAATAACACCCCGGCCGCCTCGGCGTTATCGGTACGTATGCCGAAAACGGTTTGTAAAAACAATTCCCGCGATGAGGACTCGCCGGAGGGAATGTAGCGCACAATTGGCTCAGCCGGCCAGTCAGGATTTACATCGTTCCAGCGTTCAACTGTGAATATTTTGCTGAGATCCTCCAGCGTCGCATCCTGAATAAAATCGTTACTGGGATTGACCACTACAGCGATAGCATCGGTGCCAATGCGAAAGCGCACGGGAGTAAGACCAATGGTTGCGCATATCGCCAGTTCGGAATCACGAATAGACCGGCTGGCATTGAGGATATCAATCTCGTTATCGGGTTGACAAAACTGCTCGAACCCTTCGTGAATCTCAATACTCTCCATGCTGATGGTATCGTCATAACCCTGCTCGGTAAACTGTTCGGCAATGACCTGGGTCAGGGTCAGGATATCGGAACTG